>NZ_MDAW01000163.1:0-56751 GCF_002875385.1 Vibrio sp. 10N.222.52.B12
TATCAAAGATACCGACTTCGCGAAAGAAACGACTCAAATGACCAAATCACAAATTCTATCGCAAGCGTCAAGCTCAATTCTTGCGCAAGCGAAACAAGCGCCAAACTCAGCGCTAAGCCTACTAGGTTAATCAACCTAATACGACGCGATACAAAAGCCAGGCTCACCCCTGGCTTTTTGCTTATTCAAATCACGCATTAGGTACACCGAATAGGACAGGTGACAAGGAGTTCGTATCGATTAGATGGTCTCTTTAAATACCAATGTCACTGCGATGATGACGCAGCGACACCTCAGTCATGCGGCTGAGCAAAACATAGAGTCACAGCGAAATCTCACTTCAGGTTATCGGATTAACTCAGCCAGTGATGATGCTGCTGGTTTGCAAATTTCCAATACTCTTAATGTCCAAACAAGAGGGCTTGATGTTGCCTTAAGAAATGCGCACGACGCGTATTCGGTGGCACAAACTGCGGAAGGGGCTTTGCATGAGAGTAGTGATATATTGCAACGCTTACGTTCTCTGGGGCTTCAAGCTGCGAACGGCAGTAATGATTCAAGTGATCGGCAAAGTATTCAATACGAGGTCGTAGCGCTGCAAGATGAGCTTGATCGTGTCGCGATCACGACGACATTTGCAGATAAGAACCTATTTGATGGATCTTATGGTTCTCAAAGCTTTCATATCGGCGCGAATGCCAACTCAATCTCTTTGACGCTGAAAAATATGCGCAGCCATATCCCAGAGATGGGCGGCCAACATTATATTGGTGATGCCGTTGATAAAGATTGGCGAGTTACGAGTGACAATCAAAGCATATCATTTGAATATCTTGATAAAGAAGGGCGACACCAGACGGAATCTATCGAATTCAAATTGGGTGACCGCGTTGAACAAGTAGCGACTTATATCAATGCTCAGCAATCGATAGTAAGTGCCTCAGTAACAGAAAACCATGAACTGCAATTCTTTGCTTCAACCTTGAATGCACCAGAAGGTGTAGAGCTGAAGGGGCGTTTAGCGAATGGGCTTGATGTAAGTTCCGGTGAGCTCGTTACTATGGATGATATCGATATGTCGACAGTTGGTGGGGCACAGCTTTCGATTGGGGTGATTGATGCCGCTATTAAGTATGTTGATTCACACAGAAGTGAAATAGGTGGCTTTCAAAACCGTGTCAGTGGCACCATGGATAACCTGAATACGGTGAACCATAGCGTGACGGAATCCAAAGGACGGATACGAGATACGGACTTTGCTCGTGAGTCGACGGAGATGGTGCGTTCGAAAGTACTGCAAGATGCAACAACTGCATTGTTGGCTCAGGCGAAGCAGAAACCAAGCTCGGCACTTGGGTTGCTCAGTTAAACCAGTTTTAGCGATGAAAGTTGTTTGGAAACAAAAGCTTCAGGTAATAAAAAACGCTGCCAATGGCAGCGTTTTTTTCGTGTTAGGCTAGGTAAAAAATTACTTAGTTACACGTAGAACTGGAGTTTCACCAACAGTTACAGAACCAGAAAGCTTGTTCAGCTCTTTGATTTCGTCCATGTTAGAGATAACAACTGGAGTTAGCGTTGATTTCGCTTTCTCTTCTAGAAGAGCAAGATCGAATTCAATTACAGTGTCGCCAGCTTTAACAGTTTGACCTTCTTCAGCGATGCGCTTGAAGCCTTCGCCTTTTAGTTCAACAGTATCGATACCGAAGTGAACGAAAAGCTCAACACCGTCGTCAGACTCGATAGAGAATGCGTGGTTTGTTTCGAAGATCTTACCGATAGTACCGTTTACAGGAGCTACCATTTTGTTACCAGCAGGCTTGATAGCAATACCGTCACCAACGATTTTCTCAGCGAAAACAACATCTGGCACATCTTCGATGTTCACGATCTCACCAGAAAGTGGTGCGATGATTTCGATTGCACCTGCGTCAGCGCTGTCGTCAGATACTAGCTTCTTAAGTTTGTCAAACAGACCCATTGTGTCATGCTCCTAACGTTTTATTTAATTCTGTCGAATTATAGTATACCAATCTTACGAGATAGACGACTTTTTTTAACCGCCTATCCCATTGGAATTAGTTGATTATTGAGTTTTCTCTGCAATGAACTTTTCTACAACAGCTTCGATTTCTGCTGCTGTTGGTAGAGAAAGTGCTTCTTCAGCCATTGCTTTCACTTCTGCGAAGTTAGAGTTACGGATAACTTTCTTCACTTTAGGGATAGAGATGCCACTCATAGAGAACTCGTCTAGACCCATACCTAGAAGTAGAAGTGTTGCACGCTCATCACCTGCAAGCTCACCACACATACCAGTCCATTTACCTTCAGCGTGAGAAGCGTCGATAACTTGCTTAATCACAGTAAGTACCGCTGGTGATAGTGGGTTGTAAAGATGAGAAATCATCTCGTTACCACGGTCAACCGCTAGTGTGTACTGAGTTAGGTCGTTTGTACCGATAGAGAAGAAAGCAACTTCCTTCGCTAGGTGGTGCGCGATAGCTGCTGCAGCTGGAGTCTCAACCATTACACCGATTTCGATGCTTTCGTCGAATGCATGACCTTCCGCACGAAGTTCCGCTTTGTACTCTTCGATTGCTTTCTTAAGCTCACGGATTTCTTCAACAGAGATGATCATTGGGAACATGATACGTAGCTTGCCGTGTGCAGATGCACGTAGGATACCGCGTAGCTGGTCACGTAGGATTTCACGACGATCCAAGCTGATACGTACTGCACGCCAGCCTAGGAACGGGTTCATCTCTTTTGGTAGATCCATGTATGGAAGATCTTTGTCGCCGCCGATGTCCATTGTACGGATGATCACAGACTCACCGTTCATTGCTTCCGCAACTTCTTTGTAAGCTTGGTATTGTTCTTCTTCAGTAGGAAGTGCATCACGGTCCATGAACAGGAATTCAGTACGGTACAGACCAACGCCTTCACCACCGTTACGGATGATACCGTCACAGTCTTTAACTGTACCGATGTTACCGCAAACTTCTACGCGGTGACCGTCAGTCGTTTCTGCGTGTAGATCTTTTAGCTTCGCTAGTTCTTCTTTCTCAGCGATGAATGCCGCTTTAACTGCTTTCGCGTCTTCTAGTTCAGCTTCAGATGGGTTGATAACGACTTTGTTGTTCATCGCATCAAGAATCAGCATGTCGCCGTTCTTAACTTGCTTAGTGATGTCGTTAGTACCAACGATCGCTGGAAGTTCTAGTGAACGAGCCATGATTGAAGTGTGAGAAGTACGACCGCCGATGTCACAAGCAAAACCAAGAACGTAGTCTAGGTTGATTTGTGCCGTTTCAGATGGCGTTAGGTCGTAAGCCACTAGGATAACTTCTTCATTGATGTCGCTTAGCGAAACAATGTTGATGCCTAGAGCGTTCTTAACGAAACGAGAACCGATGTCACGGATATCAGTTGCACGTTCTTTCAGGTATTCGTCGTCTAGTGACTCAAGAGCACATGCTTGCTCTTCGATAACTGAATGAATAGCGTGGTCCGCAGACATTTTGTCGTTTTTGATAAGTGCTAGGATTTCTTCTTCTAGCTCTTCGTCTTCAAGAAGCATGATGTGACCTTCAAAGATCGCTTCTTTTTCTTCGCCAAACGTTTCAAGCGCTTTTTGCTTGATAGTTTCTAGTTGAGCAGAAGATTTGTTACGAGCGTCAAAGAAACGTGCAACTTCTGCTTCTACTTGATCATCAGAAATAGTGTTTGTGTTTAGGACAATTTCATCTTCTTGAAGTAGTAGTGCTTTACCGATTGCAATACCAGGAGATGCTAGGATGCCTGAAATCATAGCCTTACCTTAAGTTGGTCAACTTTATAAAACGGGAGAATAATGGGTGCGCTAACGAATAGTATTAGCTTAGTTTTGAGCCTATTTCCAACGAAGCCATTTTGCTTTCACAAAATGGCTTCTGAAATAGGAGACCGAATTAGTGTAGTTGGTCCATTAGAGCAACTAGGTGGTCTACTGCTTGCTGAGCTTGTGGGCCTTCAGCAGAGATAGTTACTAGAGTACCTTTTACTAGGCCTAGTGTTTGCAGCTTGAATAGGCTCTTAGCGCTAGCGCTTTTACCGTTAGAAGTCACAGTGATGTCCGCGTCGAATGCTTTAGCTTCTTTAACGAACTGTGCAGCTGGACGAGTGTGAAGACCGTTTTCTGCTGTGATTTCTACTTGCTTCTCGTACATGTGATATACCCCAATAAATGTATTTTTTTGTTAGTTTGTGACTGAGTTTTAGCTTAACTGCTTTACTTCATGTGCGCTAGCACGGGAGAGTTCAAAGCGTGTCAGAACTGATACTAGTCAAAAGTTTGGTAATTACGCAACTGTTTGCGTGCACAATTACTTAGAAAACTTTTTGGTTTAGATTCTTTATTTTGAACCTAAAAATAAAACACCCTGATATTACCAAAGGTGGGGCAGGGATCAACAAAAAAGCCCCTGACCGGGGCTTTTTTAAACGAAAAATTGATTTGACCACATATTACTGTTGGTTCTCTTTCTCAGTAAAGATACCGGCAAATAGTGCTGTACTTAGGTAGCGTTCACCTGAGCTTGGAAGTACAGTTACAATTGTTTTTCCTTCAAATTCAGGAAGTTCCGCAAGGCGGTTTGCTGCCACTACTGCTGCACCCGATGAGATGCCAGCCAGAATGCCTTCCTCTTCCATAAGGCGCTGAGCCATCTCAATTGCCTCTTCAGAAGTCACTTGCTCAACACGGTCCAAAAGCTCTAAATCTAGGTTGCCTGGGATGAAACCAGCGCCAATACCTTGGATTTTGTGTGGTGCTGGTTGGATTTCTTCACCTGCTAGTGCTTGTGCGATAACCGGTGATTCTGCTGGCTCAACAGCGACAGAAGTGATTGCTTTGCCTTTTTCACCTTTGATGTAACGGCTTGTACCAGTGATAGTACCGCCCGTACCAACACCTGCTACGAATACGTCGATTTCACCGTCTGTTGCTTCCCAAATTTCAGGACCCGTTGTCTTCTCATGAATCTCTGGGTTTGCAGGGTTGTTGAACTGTTGTAGAAGTAGGTATTTATCTGGGTTGCTTGCTACGATTTCTTCGGCTTTCGCAATCGCGCCTTTCATGCCTTTTGCTGCTTCTGTTAGTTCTAGGTTTGCACCTAGCGCTTTTAGCAGTTTACGACGCTCAAGGCTCATTGATTCAGGCATCGTCAGTGTTAGCTTGTAACCGCGAGCTGCTGCTACGAATGCAAGCGCAACCCCTGTGTTACCACTGGTTGGCTCTACTAGCTCAACGCCTGGCTTGAGCGTGCCTGCTTTTTCAGCTTCCCAAATCATGTTGGCACCAATACGGCACTTAACGCTGAAGCTTGGGTTACGCGCTTCGATTTTCGCCAAAACTTTACCTTTGCTCACTTTATTCAAGCGAACAAGAGGCGTGTTACCAATAGTAAGAGAGTTATCTTCGTAGATCTTGCTCATAGTGATGTTCCTTCATTACACGATTTGTGAATATGATTAGAAGAATATGCGGTATGAAAAAAAGGGAAAAGGATTAAAAAGTTATATCTTATGAGGTTGGTCGAGAATTGAACAAAATAACAGAGGAGGCTTATTCGGCCTCCTCTGATTGATTCAAAACTGCGCTATTGCTGGTGTTTAAACTCAGTTACCCACATTGCAGTTGCACCACATACAGCAACAGGCATAACAATGAGGTTGAGAATTGGAATGGTGGTAAATACGGAAACCAAAACACCAAACCCATAAGCTTTACCTTGCTTTTGTTTCAATTTGTAACGCATGTCATTGAACGGCACTTTATGGTTATCAAATGGATAGTCGCAGTATTGGATCGCCAACATCCAGGCTGTGAAGAAGAACCATAAGAAAGGTCCAACCGTTTGACCCAGAGCAGGAATCAACAACAACAGGAATAAACCAATCGCTTTTGGCAATACATACAGCAGTTTTCGCCATTCACGAGCCATAACACGAGGTACATCTTTGACCAATGCTGCAAACCCATCGTCATTGACTTTCTGACCAGTCAGCGACTCTTCTACTTTTTCAGCAAGCAATCCGTTGAATGGTGCGGCGATAAAGTTCGCTAAGGTGCTGAAAAAATATGAAAAGGTGGCGAGAATCGTTAGGACGAGCATTGGCCACAAGAGGTAAGTCAACCAAGACAGAAACTCAGGGAGTTGCCCAATCCAGCCTTCAATCCAAGCGTCTAAGTGAGAGAAAAGATAGAAGATAGCACCACCAACTAGCAATATATTCGCCAGCAGAGGGAGAACGACAAAACGTCTGATCTCTGGAGAGAGCGCCAATTGAATTCCGTATAGGAAATAACCAAAACCGGTTCTTTGTTGAATGTTCGACTTCATATCTATTTTATTTCTTGTGAGTGAAAACTCATTGTACCTGTCGATACTTTTCTTTCAATGCCCTAACAAATGAGGTCTTGTAAAGTGGAATCGTGGCAAGAATCACAACAAAAAACGGAACTTCTTGCATTAAGTTGTTCTAAACCTGCATATAGTTTTGGTAAAGTAAACGCATCATTCAGATTTATTGCACTTGGGTTACTGCTCAAGGATGTGCGAGTAGTAAGAACAGGTAGATTGAGAGTAAATAATGCAGGAATTGCGATTCGTACTCATTGTTGTTGGCGCATTAGCCATCGCCGCATTGCTTTTTCATGGCCTATGGACAAGCAAAAAAGAAGGCAAAGCGAAGTTTGGTAACAAACCACTTGGTAAGTTGGATGTTGACCAAGAAGAAAAAGAACCTCAAGAACAAGAGCGAGATTTTGCTCCTGCTCCAGAAGATGATTTCGAGATTATCCGTAAAGATCGCAAAGAGCCAGACTTTGGGATGGAAAGCTCGTTTGACAACAAGTTCGCCTCAGACCCTCTGATTGATGATGTTCTTGATGTAAAAGAGAAAGAGCATAAAGAAGAACCTGAGATCCCTGCTTTTGTTGCAACTAAAGCGGAACAAGAGCCTGAGCCAGAAATTGTTGAGCCTGTTCAAGCGACGTTCGAAGAAGAGATTATCGAGCCAGTGTTCGAAACACCTGAAGTTGTCGAACCAGAAATCGATGTTGCACCAGTTGTTGTAGAGCAACCTGAAGAGCCAAAACCAGAACCTGAAATGCAAGTCATTGTGTTGAACGTTCACTGCGCTGGCGATGAGCCGTTCATCGGTACTAAGTTGTTCGATAGCATGCAGCAAAATGGATTGATTTACGGTGAGATGAATATCTTCCATCGTCATGTTGATTTGTCTGGTAACGGTAAAGTGCTCTTTAGTGTCGCCAACATGATGCAACCGGGCACATTAGAACATGGTGACCCTGCCGAATTCTCTACCAAAGGTATCTCGTTCTTTATGACATTACCTTGCTACGGTGAAGCAGATCAAAACTTCAACCTAATGCTGCGTATTGCACAACAAATTGCAGACGATATGGGTGGTAATGTCCTTGATGACCAACGAAACCTAATGACGCCGGACCGATTGGCATCTTATCGTCGTCAAATAGTTGAGTTTACTGCCGCTAGCGCATAATCTTAACACCAAATAAAGAGAGGGCTCCGTTAGGAGCCCTTTTTCATAGAATTCTCAACCTCATTTATTGAATACACACGGGGCTTTAATATGTCTGAACCAGTACTTCAGCGACTAGAAGAACTCAAAGAATCGTTGCATTACCACGCTGTTCGTTACTACGTGGAAGATAACCCTGAGATTCCAGATGCAGAATACGATCGTATGATGCGCGAGCTTATGGATATTGAAGCCGAACACCCAGATCTTGTTACAGTGGATTCTCCAAGCCAGCGTGTAGGTGGTCAGCCGTTATCTGAGTTCAGCCAAGTGACGCACGAAGTTCCAATGCTGTCTTTAGACAATGCTTTCGACGATGGTGAACTGGATAGCTTTCATAAGCGCGCTCAAGATCGTGTTCCTGACCAAACTATCAAGCAGTATTGCTGTGAACCTAAGTTAGATGGATTAGCTGTAAGCTTGCTGTACGAGAACGGTGTACTTGTACAAGCAGCAACGCGTGGTGATGGTGCGACAGGTGAAAATATTACTGAAAACGTACGTACTATCAGCGCGATTCCACTTAAGTTGCAAGGCAAAGACTGGCCTGCTCGTCTTGAAGTTCGTGGCGAAGTATTCATGCCGAAAGCCGGTTTTGACAAACTTAACGAGACTGCTCGCAAAAAAGGCGAGAAAGTGTTTGTGAACCCACGCAATGCAGCTGCGGGAAGCCTGCGTCAATTAGATTCGCGCATTACTGCTTCACGCCCATTGAGCTTCTACGCGTACAGTGTTGGTGTTGTGGAGGGCGCAACGTTAGCATCAAGCCATTACGAGCGATTCCTTCAAATCAAATCTTGGGGTTTGCCAATGTGCCCTGAAACCAAGCGAGTCGATAGCTTGGAAGAAGTGAAAGCCTACTATCAAGATATTCTGACTCGTCGTGAAGCATTAGCTTATGAAATCGACGGTGTCGTAATAAAAGCTGATGACATTGCTATTCAAGAGCGATTGGGCTTTGTTGCTCGAGCACCTCGTTGGGCTATCGCATACAAATTTCCGGCTCAGGAAGAAATTACAACGTTAAACGAAGTCGAGTTCCAAGTGGGTCGTACCGGTGCGATTACTCCAGTTGCGAAGCTTGAGCCTGTCTTCGTTGGCGGTGTAACCGTCAGTAATGCAACCCTACACAATGCAGACGAAATTGAACGTTTAGAGGTAATGGTTGGTGATGAAGTTGTGATTCGTCGTGCTGGTGATGTTATCCCACAAGTTGTTTCGGTGATCAAAGAGCGTCGTCCTGAAACTGCGCGAGAAATTATTTTCCCTGAAGCGTGTCCTGTATGTGGCTCTCATGTTGAACGTATTGAAGGGGAAGCGGTAACACGTTGTACTGGTGGATTAGTGTGCCAAGCACAACGTAAAGAAGCACTAAAACATTTTGTTTCTCGTAAAGCCCTTGATGTTGATGGTCTTGGCGACAAAGTGATTGAACAGCTCGTTGACCGAGAAATGGTTGAGACACCAGCAGATCTGTTTAAGTTGTCGGCCGGAGTGTTGACAGTCCTAGAGCGCATGGGCCCTAAATCGGCAACCAACGTAGTTAGTGCTCTTGAGAAATCAAAATTGACAACATTACCGCGTTTCTTGTATTCGCTAGGTATTCGTGAGGTAGGGGAGGCGACGGCTGCCAACCTAGCGCAACACTTCAGGTCACTGGATTTGATTCAGGCAGCGACAGAAGAACAGTTAATTGAAGTTCAAGATATTGGCGTTATTGTTGCCAAACACATCACGACCTTCTTTGGTGAAGAGAAAAACCAGGTTGTTGTACAGGATTTGTTGAATCAAGGTATTAATTGGCCTGAGATTGCCGCTCCGCAACAAGGTGTTGAGTTACCGTTAGAAGGCAAAGTTGTTGTATTGACGGGCACGCTTTCTCAGCTGGGACGTTCCGAAGCGAAAGAAGCGCTGCAGAATCTAGGTGCAAAAGTGACGGGTAGCGTTTCAAAGAAAACCGATATTCTTTTTGCTGGAGAGAATGCTGGCTCTAAGCTAGCGAAAGCTCAAGAGTTGGGTGTTGAGGTTAAAACCGAACAAGACTTGCTCAATTTGATGAAATAACTTCCATCAAAAAAGATAAAAAAATAACTAAAAGCCCTAAATGACAGTCATTTGGGGCTTTTTCTTGCCAATTAAAAAGTGACAAAATTAGCGCTATTTTCCTATTGAAATCATTTCAGTGATCAAGATCTCTCCTTTAATTTTTCCTCGTATCTAGCAGTAACTCTGCGATCAACTTCAAATTGACGTTTCCTGCTAGCTTTTAAGTCATTGATAAATAAGTTTTTTATATTGCCCCGCAGTTTGGGTGTTAAAAATAAGATCTGGATCAACAAGTTATATGGAACTTTGGCGTTGGTCATATTTTTTTAGAAAAAAAATAAGTTCCGTTTGGATGTTTTTAGATGCGAAGTTAGTCTTAGAAGCGTGGATACACGGTGTGTATGCAGGAACTAAAAAGAACCAATTTAGAAATATTGAGGTTCACTCAGGAATTTACTTCTCTCCTTCGGCGGCCAACTTAAGGTGAGATAGAAAAATACAGCTATATCCATTTTTAGGAGTTTTTTCCATGGACAAATTTTTTAAAGTATCTGCCCTTACTGCGGCAATGATGGGTGCAGTAGTTGCTGCTCCAGCAATGGCTGAAGATCCAGTAGGTCCAGAGTATGCAGGCGCAGTTTCAGAGTTTTTCTCTGAGTCGACTATCAGCGGTAACCTTAACTTTTGGATGCGTGCTCGTGACCGCGGTAACGTAGATGCCAATGGTAATGACACTAAAAAGGTAACGAACCTAGACCACGGTTCTATCTTTGCAAATCTAGGCTTCAACTCTGGCTATGTTGGCGGTGTTGCTGGTCTTGATGTTGTTATCTACAGCACATTCGACATGTGGCAAAATGGTGGTGCAGACCACGAAATGAACTTCTGGGGTGTAAACAACCCATACGATAAAGAAGCGAAAGACAGCGCATGTTCTGATGTATGGACTGACTGTACTGACAACGGCGTTTCATTTGCTACTGCGGCAGCGAAATTTAAACTAGGTGACTCTGCTACTGCGAAACTTGGTTACTTCCAACCATCTGTACCTAGCTCTCTAGGTGTTAACTGGTCATTCGCTCCTGGTACTTACCTAGGTGGTGAAGTTGGCGGAAAAATCGGTGGTTTTGACCTAGGTTTGGTTGTTGCAACTGAATACAAAGCACCGTGGTTCAAAGAAACTTACGAATTCAGAACAACTAAGGGTGAAGACGCAGGTACACTTTACTCTGTAGGTGGTCGTTACACTCTAGACAACGGTATCTCTCTAGATGCAGCATACGGTGGTCTATCTGATGGTGACCGTTGGAACGCTCACTTTAAAGTGAAAGGTACAACAGACGGCGGTCTATACTGGTCTCCTCAACTATACATCGTTGACGATAGCGAACAGTACGACAGCACTGCATTCCAGTTAGCACTTTTGACAAGCTTCTCTTCTGGTCAGTACTCATACCGTGCTGAAGCGACATACACTGGCGCAGATTCAGGTGACCCAGCAAACGTTGGTAACATGTCTTACCGTCTAACTAGCCAATACGGTGGTTCTAATGGTGCTTATGAAATCTGGTGGAACAACCGTTCAGACTTTAACCACGATGAAGAGCTAGCTGTATTTGGTTCTGTGTCTCGTGATTTCTCAGACATCGGTGGTAAAGGCTTTAGTGCTGGTCTAAGCGGTGCTTATGGCTTTGGTTCATCAGCTCAAGGCTACGATGATCTTAGTGAGTATGCGTACAGCTTGTTTGCAAACTATGCAATCCAAGCAGGTGCTCTTAAAGATGCTAACATCAGCTTCTACTACACTAACTACTACAATGACACAAACGCTCCAAACTGGACTGGCTACTCTAACTTGTTCCAAGATGAGGAAGATTTCAAGCTAGCATTAACTATTCCTTTCGCTGTTAAATAAGCGAACTGAATATACTAAATAGTGTCTAAAAAGCTGAGCATACGCTCAGCTTTTTTTGTCTCAGAGACCAAGGAGCTAACCATGAAGAAAGCACTGATCATTCCATTTGTATTATTCTCCCTTCAAGCTTGTAGCACTGCCCCTAAAACTCCAGCCGAATATTGGTATGGGCAAGGTGAACGTTTTGGCTCAAATGGCTACCGCTACGACAACGATGTTTTAGCGAACTTAAAAGAGAGTGTTTCTTTTGACGAAGCATCCTACAAGGCGGGCTATGAAGCAGGTAAAGCAGAGTACTGTGATCCTTTCAAAGCGTTTGAAAAAGGTATCCAAGGTACTCGTTATACTGACCAATGTGCAGGTCAGCCTCAAGAAGTCATGATCAAAGCGGAATGGCAAAGAGGGTGGGATGCATTTATCGGTTCTGACTTCTACAAGTTCTAAGTTTTTTCATTTAATGGCCAACGAAGTTTATCCCCGTAAAATAGATAAACTTCGTTAAAACCATTGATAATGTTAATTATTTAAATGTCCCACCGTACATTGTGCATAATTCGCGTGGTAGGTGTTTTACTGTACCATCACTAAATGTGCAATCTACGCCGGCACCGAATGCATGTCCCGCTGAGTTTTGTGCTAAAGAAATTGGAGACGCAAAAATAAAGCACGCGATAAATAAAGCAGCAATCTTTTTCATGGTGAATCCTCTCACTCATTAAATTTCCAGTTTAGGCTGAATAATTAATTTATCTTTCAATTTAAAGTTAGAGTTATTTTATTTCTTTATCGTACCATTTTGATGTTGGCATAAGACGATTGGCATATAATCGCTAGTCCCGTTTGGTAGATAGCATTGCACGTTAGGCCCTGTAGCACTGTTACCGTTTGAGCCTGAATAGGCAAACACGCTTGATGAGAACAACATCACAGCGAACAACATCATTGTATTTTTCATAGTACTTCCTCTTACTTACCTTAAAAAAATATAAGCACTTAATAGACATGCTTATGCGTTAAGTATGTATGGAGACCTAGAAAGATCAAAATTAAATTCAACAAGGTTTTATTTTTTAAAATAAATTTAGATTTTGAAAAAGTAATTATATTTCGCTATGTGTTTGAATTATTAAAATTGAAAATTTAAAAATAGGTAGAAAAGAGAGGATATTGATAATATTTCTATCACTTAATTCACATGATTAATTTAAATAAGTAGATGAAATAAAAGAGGTAGTGGGGTTAGGAATAGAATAGGGCGCATAGCACCCTATTATTTTGACAAACATCATCGAGAAATAGGTTTTATCTTAAGAATTATGCCATCAACAGCAATAATTTCGACTCGAGTTCCTGCTGGTAAATCGTGTTCTGACTCAGCAGACCAAGTAGTATCTGCCACTCGTAAGCGGTTCATCCCCACCGTGAAGTCTTCATCTAACGTCACGATACTGCCGACTAATTGCTTCTGTTTTTGGTTAAGATCGCGCGCACTGTCGCTCTTGCGATCTTTCGACCATTGTTTTCGCCACCATAGCCAAGTTGTCACCAAGCTGAATGCCGCAAAGGCTAACCACTGCATTTGCCAGCCGATTGGTAGCACAGATAAAATCGCACCTACGATCAATGCAGAGATGCCAAGCCATAGGAAGTAGCCTGCTGTGCCGAGTAACTCAACAGCTAACAATGCGAGGCCGAAAGCAATCCAATGCCAGAAAGTGATGCCTTCTAATAAACTAAATAAGTCCATAGGCTAGCCTTTGTCTTTGCTTTGTTGGAACATTTCAGCAATACCAGCAACAGAGCCCATTAAACCAGTTGCTTCGATTGGTAGCATGATGATTTTCCCATTTTCTGCTTGGCCAATACTCTTCAATGCGTCGGTATAGCCTTGAGCAATAAAGTAGTTCACCGCTTGAACGTCACCTTTAGCGATGGCTTCTGACACCATGTAAGTCGCTTTTGCTTCCGCTTGCGCCGCACGTTCGCGGGCTTCTGCGTGTAAGATCGCAGACTGCTTTTCACCTTCCGCTTTTAAGATCTCTGATTGTTTTTGACCTTCTGCTCGTAAGATTTCTGCTTGGCGCACACCTTCAGCTTCTAAGATCTCTGCACGTTTATTACGTTCTGCTTTCATCTGAGCATTCATTGCCGCAGTCAGATCTGCTGGTGGCTGAACGTCTTTAATCTCAATACGTGTCACTTTGACACCCCAAGGGTTAGTAGCTTGGTCAACAATAGAGAGAAGCTTGGTGTTGATCATGTCACGCTGGCTGAGCATTTCGTCCAGCTCCATTGAACCAAGTACGGTACGGATGTTGGTTAATGTGAGGTTACGAATAGCATGTTCTAGATCGTTGACTTCATAAGCCGCTTTGGCTGCGTCGATAACTTGAACAAAGCCGACTGCGTCGATGACGACATTCGCATTATCTTTAGAAATAACCTCTTGAGCTGGAATGTCGAGAACGCGTTCCATCATATTGATCTTCTGACCAATTCTATCAATAAACGGAATAATTAAGTTCAGGCCCGGTTTAAGTGTGTGGGTATAACGTCCAAAGCGTTCAACTGTCCAGTTGTTCCCTTGAGGTACAGTCTTAATCGCAGAGGCAAGAATAATAACGGCTAGAGCAACGAAAATACCGATGGTGATCAATGAGTCAATTGGCATGTGCTATTCCCTTAAGTGCATAATGTTTAATCCATTCTTACTTATTTATGCGTATTAAACAATCGTAGAAATGAGAGCTTGGATAGATAACAGGCAGAATAAAGGCCGGAATACACCAGCCTTTATTATTGCTAAAAATTCATGCCGTTAACATGTGAATGCTATTTAGTTGGGTATTCAATCCAACTGGTACCATCTAATGAGACGTAGTACTTACCATTTACCTCAATTACGGTTGAGCCAGAGTTTTGAGCGACCACACGGGTTTCTGGTAAGTTGCCAGCCAATTTGCTCGGGTTGAATGATCCCTTGTCATAAATGTTTTGTTCAAGAATATTCGATACCAATTGTGATAGGGCTAAGTAGCTTGAAGGCGCTTTAACGTGCTTCGTATTGCCTTGGCGTTGAATTCCTTCACCGAAGACTTTAATCCCAACCGGTGTGTGAACGATGGTCGGAGCTGGAATTTCACGCATACCAGAGATCTGCATTCTATCACCTCGCATACCGGCGCCATGTTCTGGCACTAATGCAACAACAATATTACGTTTGGAGGCTTTTAGCTCTTGGAAGAACGAGTAAAGATCATCAAGAAGATTCTTTAGGCGTTTCTTGTAACTCACCATAGACGTTGTCGAGTTTGCATTGATGATGCGGTTACCATCATGCAATGAAATGGTGTTATACAACACAACCACTTTCTTATCATCGCTTTTGATTCGTTGCTGCCACCAGACATCAAGCACCTGTTTATCACGGAAGATCGAGGAGCCATCAAACGACTTTTGGTAAGGCTTGAACCCTTCTTGAGACATCAGGTTCGTTTTTAGATCGCCATCTTTTTTGATCAGTTCTAAGAAGCTATCGAACACACCGTTGTGGTTCATCAACAGATTTTCTTTGAAGCCGAGATCTTTCAGGTTATCGAACAAGTAACATTGCTTTGGAGCAGGCTCGAACAATTTACTGTGTTCTTGCTGGCCACAACTTGCTCTCAGCAGCCTTACAACGGCTGGTCCGCTGTAGGATGTTGCCGCGCTGAAGTTATCAAACATGACATCAAATTCTTTGAACAACGGGTGATCGGCCAAACCAGCAATCTCGATGTCATCCCAAGCGACGGAACAGATGCTCAAGAACAGCAAATCAAACGGAGCATCTTGTGCACTATCAGGGCTGAACGAGACACGTCGTGACGCTTCTTTCGCAAAGAAATCCGCGGTCATACTGTTGAGCGACTCATCGTTGATTTCTGTGACTTGAGGTTGTGCCGTTTCCGCCACTTCCGTAGTTGCTGGTAGCGTAGGTTGAGTTGTCTCAACGGTGACTGAACTCTGTGGCGTTTTTGGAATGCTGACGTAAATCATCGCGATGACAACGAATACAGAAACACGTAAAAACTTACTCAGAATGAAATACGCTGCGCACAAAGCAAACAACCCAAGCAATGCTTGAACAGAGATGAAACGTCCCATGAGCTCGACAAGATAGCTAAACTCAAACTGCATCAACTGACCCGCCTGAGCCCATAATCGCTCTAGCGGAGGTAAGAAAGAGTCATAATGCAGTAGCCATGCAGCGATGATCACTGCGATAACATGTCGCAGGACATTCAATGCTTTGATTGGCACTGGTAACAGAATAAAGAGCAAGAGCGCAAAGTTTTCTAGCGGATGGAAATCGATGGTCCCTTGGAGGAAAAGGGCTACTTTGGCAATAAAATAAATGTTCCACCAACCCAATCCAATTGTGAACTGAGCAGGCTGTTTAGAGTGTGAAGTCATCACTTAAGCTTCTTGTTTTTGTTTACAGAAAGATCTTGCTCAAAGTACTGAGCGCGTTTTAAGTATCTATCGTAGAATCGCTTTATCGCGCTTACTGCATCACGCAGAAAGTAGCCTAGGATTAATCCGATGCAAAGGCTAATGCCTACGGTGAGCATAAAGTCATCAATGTTCATTCCTGCTCCTTAATGTTGATGGCTTTCTTTACTGCGAACAAAGCAGGTACCTCGCTCATCGGCTTTTTAGTTACCGCGAAAATCTGCTTCTCAGTGGTCAAGCTTGATACCTCCTCAGAGATGCTGACTTCATCCTCTAGGATGTATTTTAGTTCAGCTTCGATGTCATAATGGGTATCAAAGGTGCGCGTTGAGTGAAACAGATCTCGAGGTGGAAACTCGAAAATATTATTAAGAGCAACATCGATGTCGTTATGACGAATAGCGCTGAACAAAACATAAAGTGCTTTGTTACACGCGGTGACGACATCACCATCTCGTCGGATGTGGCACAAACGAAGACATTCTTCAGGACTCATTCCCAGCAGCAAATTCAACTTAATCAGAGCAAAGTTGACGTTAGAACGGCTTGAACTGGCGATCACATCCGTACAGTATTGACTGAAGTCTCTGTTATGCAGGTAACCTTTGCTGCCAAATTTAACGTCGTACTTTAGTAAGGCCTCTAGGCTTTGAGGTAACGCACGCGTCAGCATTTGTCCTTGTATGGCCTCTACCTGAGTCATAAAGCGCATCTGAGGCACCTGCACCGGTGAAATCAGGTTTACGCCAGCACGAAGCAGAAACTTTTCGTCCGCATATCGTAAACATTGTTGTGTTTCTCTGATCACGAGCTTGAGTTGTCTGCCCGCTTTCGTGCGCAGTCGGTAGCAATCCAATGCCAACTGTTGTACTTCGCTTTGGCTTGAGCAGTTGAAAACCATGGTTGATGCTCTTGGGCTGTCTAACATCTCTAATAATTGTTGGTTATTTTCTGCTAGGTGCATTCCTTTCGGAACTTTTGTGCTATCACCTAAGGCTTCTTTCGTAATGTAAAGTCGTTCGCTATCGGCTTTGTCTTCTGTAACGTCGTTCGTTTGCAACTTCTCATAAGGTGTCGCGAGCAAGTGGCCGTCATCATCAAAAGATAGGATGTATTCTTCTTCTGATTTCACCCCATGCTTGTTGGACCAAAAGTCGACAAAGTAACTGTATCGTGTTTCATCTAATGCGCTCATCGTCGCGAGACCGGCGAGGTATTGATTATTCGTCAACAACTTAGGCTTAAGTATCGATGTCGCCAAATGACCATAGATACATATATTGATTATGAGCGATTTTTTATGAGCGAATTCATTAATTGTTTTTAGGAATATGCCTACATCTTTGTCGCTGCAGTGAGATAAAATCGAGTCGGGAATAAACAAAATATAGTTAGAGTTCTTAATGATATTTATTTTGTGAATGTCTTTGGCGAGAATAATTGGGTTTAACTTCTTTTTATGGTTTTTATTACTTACAAAGTAGACCTTATCAAGATAACTATCAGATAAGTCATTGAATTTTTGTGATGCTTTGCGATTTAGGCCGGATAGGAAGGTTTCTTTATTGGTGAAACTTGTAAGCGAAGTGTTGTGACTTTGGTCTGATGCACTAGTTAAGAATTCAATTGTCATGTGTTTGTGAGAAAATAAATTGACGTATACCGATTTACTTGCTCGATCACTGGTAATTGCGGACAGACCGTTTATTAATGACATCAAAATAGCCTTTTAATCAGATGGTTATGTTCAATCTTGGTTGTCTTTATCGTTGTGCTGTATGTAAAACGTTACAGAAAAAAATGCCAGTGTGACAATAAAATGACGCGAAGATATTAAACGAAATTGATCAAAAATAAAATTAGATATAGCATTATCTGCCTTGATGTTTATAAGTTTAAAATTAGGCATTTGCAAATCAATATATTTAAAGTTCGCCTATAGTTTTATCTTATATGTCGTAAACGGATAATTACAACTCATCTTCATAATCTCAGTTTCTGAAGCCTAACATCGTATAGGAATTTAATAATCATGTGATCAATGACTTAGGTTGTTCACATTTTTTCTCATTCTATAAATATGTGATGCACGGGTTAGGTGCGTCAAATTTTCATCATCGTATTTGATAAAAATTTAAGCAAGATAGGAATGTCTTAGCGCTTTATCAGATCCGTGGATAACGTGGAAAGATGTCGTGACAGAGCCAGCAAAAGACATTAATTCGATCTACTCTTCATATGACTTAACTCAGCATCAATATGTTGAGACGACAGAAAACGAGTCGTATCTCAATGTGAAAAGTAAATGGTTGGTTTTTCAATCTCAATCGACCAAAGACAGTGGCGTTGGGATCAAAAACAAACAAGCAGGTATTGAAACGGAAGCGATATGAAGCGCCTTCTTTTTGTTAGCCTGAGAGGCGGATGTGGATCAACCACGGTAACCGCAAACTTGGCTCAAGCTTTAGTCAAAATTAACAAGCAGGTTCTAGCTATCGACGCAGTGCCTGAGAATCTGTTACGCCTTCATCTTGGCCTTCCTTATGAAGAGCAAGACGGTTGGGCAGCACGTGTGTTGTCTGGCGATGCTTGGGTAGAGGCCGGGTATCAAAGCCCGCAAGGCGCTCTGTTGCTACCATTTGGCGAATTGGATGCCGATCAAAAGGGTCAGTTCGCTCAATCTTATCAATACCTTCAAGCGCTTGGTCGCTCAACGTTGCAAGTCACAGATGCAGAGCAATGGCAGTTGTTCCACGGTGATATGTCTTACCTCATGACTCCAGAAATGAACGCGTTTGTTGAGTCGGTGGACATGGTGTTTGTGGTTATTAACGCTGATGCAATGAACTACGCAGCGTTACAAACGGCGCTTAGACACTCGTCTCAAATCAGCAACCTAGTCGAGTCTGGTAAGCTGCGTTACATTCTTAATCAATATCAGCCTGAGACTGAGATTGGTCGAGATTTCATGCTGGTGTTTAAGAAGGAACTTCAAGCGTCGTTAGTGCCTATTCTCATGCACCGTGATACGGCATTGGCTGAATGCGCCGCCAATTTGACGACCGTTCAGCATTACTCTCCGACGAGCCAAGCAGCGAAAGATTACCAGTCTTTGGCATTTTGGTGCGTTTCTACGCTTGCTGCTGCAACTTCTCAGGGCTAATGCATGCGTAGCCTCAACCTTATCTTCCAAAGCTGGATAGTCGATCAATTTCAGTCGCACAAGCAGGCGTATGAGCAAGCTTGGGAGTGCAAAACCAATTGGTTGGGCAACATTGTGCTTTCTGTTTGGTTTTCATTGAGCTTTGTTTTCCTAAAACCTGTGATTTCTGGTGTTCCCTCTTGGAAGCTGCCTCTGGTCTATTTCCCACAAGTTAACTATGCCGCTCCTCGCTTGTTTGACCCGATTCGATTTGTTGTCCAGAGCGTTTGGTTACTGTGTTTTAAGCAAAGTGTGGCGTCCGCTTGGTCTCATCAAGCCAGTAGTGTCGTGATGCATCTTGCTGAGAAAATCCGCAATGCTTTCTACTTGCCGTTTGAGCTGGTGGCGAAAAGTGTTCGTTGGTTAGAAAAGGCCGCAAACCAAGTTAAAGATCCTGAAGTTCGTGAACGCATGAAAGCCAGCAAGTCTGCGATGGCCTTGAACTACGCATTGTTGTTCCTCGTTGTGTTGATCGCGTTGCTCTGTTTTACAGTGCCATTCGGTTACCAAGCGCAGACTGTATTTGTGCTGCTGTTGTGGGCGCTTGCCATGATGGTGCGACGTATGCCGGGGCGCTTTCCGACCATGTTGCTCATCATTCTTTCGGTGACAGCATCGTGTCGTTATCTCTGGTGGCGTTACTCATCAACCTTAAACTGGGACGATCCTATTGCACTGATCTTAGGGGGTATATTGCTTTTAGCAGAAACCTATTCTTGGATAGTGTTGATGCTGGGCTACTTCCAGAATATTTGGCCGCTTAACCGTAAGCCAGTTTCAATGCCACAAGATCAATCGACTTGGCCAACCATCGACTTGATGATTCCAACTTACAACGAAGATCTCGATGTGGTTAAAGCGACGGTATACGCAGCGATGGGGGTGGACTGGCCAAAAGACAAATTGAAAATTCACATTCTCGATGATGGTAAACGAGACAGCTTCCGTGACTTCGCAAAGAGTGTAGGGGTTAACTACATTCGCAGGCCGACTAACGAGCACGCCAAAGCCGGTAACATCAACTATGCGTTAAAGCAGACGGATGGTGAGTTTGTGGCGATCTTCGACTGTGACCACATTCCAACTCGAGCATTCTTCCAGCTCACCATGGGCATGTTCCTCAAAGATCCGAAGCTGGCGCTGATTCAAACTCCGCACCACTTCTTCTCTCCGGACCCGTTTGAACGTAACTTATCGAACTTCCGTAATGTGCCTAACGAAGGCAATTTGTTTTATGGGTTGATTCAAGATGGTAACGATTTATGGGACGCGACGTTTTTCTGTGGATCGTGCGCTATTTTGCGCCGTGAACCGCTTGAAGAAGTGGGTGGTATCGCAGTTGAAACCGTAACGGAAGACGCACATACGTCACTGCGCATGCACCGATTGGGCTATCGCTCTGCTTACCTTAAGCAGCCGATATCAGCGGGTTTAGCGACAGAAACCTTATCGGCACACGTAGGACAACGTATTCGCTGGGCGAGGGGCATGGCGCAGATCTTCAGGGTCGACAACCCGCTCACCGGTAAAGGGCTGAAGTTGTCGCAGCGGCTTTGTTACGTCAATGCCATGCTGCATTTCTTATCCGGTATACCGCGTATTGTGTTTTTGATTGCACCTCTGGCGTTTTTGTTGCTGCACTCTTACGTCATTTACGCACCAGCATTGGCGATTATCTTGTACGTTTTGCCGCACATGATCCACGCTAGTATGACCAACTCACGCATGCAGGGTGACTATCGTTACTCCTTCTGGGGGGAAGTGTATGAAACCGTGCTTGCTTGGTACATCGCAAGACCAACGACCGTCGCTTTGTTTGCGCCTCATAAAGGGACATTCAATGTAACGGCGAAAGGGGGCTTGGTTGAAAGATCGCATTACGACTGGGTGATCTCTCGACCGTATTTGGTGCTTGTGGCACTGAATATTCTTGGTTTTGCCGTGGGCCTGTATCGAATGGGGTGGGGGCCCCAAGATGAGGTCGGCACTGTTATCGTTAACTTAGTATGGACGATGTACAACTTGCTGATCTTAGGTGCAGCGGTCGCGGTTGCGGTAGAAGCGAAACAGGTACGAAAAGATCACCGCGTAGAGGTGGCAATTCCTGTTGCGGTGAGATTGCACTCTGGGCATTTGATTCAAGCTCAGATGAAAGACTTTTCATTGGGGGGCGTCCGCATCGAAATTGATGGCGTTGACGAACAAACTTGCCAGTACTTACTCGGTCAGTCACTCGAAGTGATTCTGAATCGTGGCGGGCAAGAATTCGTGTTCCCGATGACGGTTGCCTATGCTCATAAAGGCATGTTCGGTATGCAACTCAATGAGTTGTCGCATCAACAACAAATCCAATACGTCCAATGTACATTTGCGCGAGCAGATACATGGGCGAAATGGCAACAAGGCTATCAAGCAGATAAGCCACTATCGAGTATGCAAGCCGTTCTACAAGTCGGCTTTAATGGATACAAGCGCTTGCTACAACACTGCCCTAAATTTGTCGTGGTCAGTGTGGATGCACTTTTATTTTGTATCGAATTTATTTGGTCACTTCGACCTCGCTATGTCCCAATCAGGACCACAAGTCATGCTAAATAATAAAAAACTAACAGCGTTGACGACGGCAATCACTCTGATGTGTATGTCGGGCAGTCTCGCGGCACAAGAAGTAAAACAGCAATTGTCGGAACCCCAAGCTCAGAAACAAGACGCGGAAAATGCCACCGTCTTTAAGCGAGTTGTTCCATTTACTCAATTGGGCTACAGCGGCTCAATTGCAATTCAAGGCAGTGAAGCGAACGCTTATGTTGGCTTTGGCTCTCGCCTTGATGAGGTGGTTTCAAAAGCCACGTTGTACTTTGATATTACGCCTTCGCCGGCATTACTTGCCTTGGTTTCACACGTCAAAGTGTACTTGAACAACGAGTTGATGGGCGTGGCGTCTATCGTTGATGGACAGCAGGGTAAAAAGCTTAGTCTTTCTATGCCACTGGATACGCGCTACTTTAGTAACTACAACCAAATTCGTTTTGAGCTGATTGGCAATACTCAAAAAGACTGTGCCAACCCGAATGATTCCAGTATTTGGGCCGAGATCAGCCAAAGTAGCCGCATCGAAATGTTTGTGCAAAAAACGCAGCTAGAAAGCGATTTGAGCTTACTGCCAGCGCCTTTCTTTGATGTTCGTGACTTTAGCCAACTTAATTTGCCTGTTGTGATGGGCGATAAATATGACTTAGACGAAGTGAAAGCCGCTGGTGTTTTGAGTTCCTACTTCGGCTCTTTAGCGGCTTGGCGCGGTGCGCAGTTCCCTCTGAGTTTCGACACTTTGCCAGAGCGCAACGCCGTGGTGTTTATCACTAACGACAACAAACCTGAATTCCTAAAAGACTTCCCAGATACAGATGGCCCGCGTGTACAAGTGATCACCCACCCAACCGACCCATACGTGAAGCTATTGCTGGTAATTGGTCGTGATAGTGCTGACCTAAACACCGCAGTACGTGGATTGGCATTGGGTAACCAGATTCTTACCGGACCCATTGCCAAGATCAACGAGGTGAAGCAAATCAAACCTCGCGTGCCTTACGATGCGCCAAATTGGGTGAGCACAGATCGCCCGGTTGCGTTGTCTGAATTGGTTGAACAAAAGAGCATGCTGCAAGTGGAAGGTCGCACGCCACCACCTATCAGCGTGAGCTTACGTTTGCCGCCAGATTTGTTTACTTGGCAGAGTCGTGGTATTCCAATGGATCTGAACTACCGTTACTCACCACCGACGGAAGACCATTCTGGTTCCCGCCTGACGCTGAGCATTAACGACCAGTTTATCGAAGCTTTTAACCTGACCACTGCGGGTCAAGGTGGCGACTCCAACCGCGTTCGTGTGCCATTGTTGGATGACAGCATTCTGAGCAGCGACGACCGTGTTCGTATTCCGGCATTCAAAGTGGGTAGCAAAAACCAGATCGATTTTGAATTTGGCTTTGCCTCTGTCACAGATGGTCAGTGTCAGGTCACTCAACCAAGCAAACAATATGCCGTGGTTGATGGCGACTCTACGCTCGACTTTAGCGGCTTCCCGCATTACATCGAAATGCCAAACATGCGTGCGTTTGCAACGTCTGGTTTCCCGTACACACGCATGGCGGATCTGTCTGAAACCGCTGTTGTGGTGCCAAAAAACGCACCAAAAGAAGCACTGCAAACCTTCTTGAATGTGATGGGATCTTTGGGCGGTGATTCTGGCTACCCAGGCATCCAAGTATTGTTGACCGATAAGTGGGATGCACAAGCGCTAAAAGACAAAGATATCTTGAGCATTGGAGTGGTGCGTTCATTAGAAGAAGCGGCGAACGACCCAGATCAAGTGAATCTGGTTGTTGAAGCGGGCGAGCGTCAAATTCGTCTACCAAGCAAGAATGAACAGCAGCTTGGTATGAACTGGATGAACCCAAGCGATGCTAACCAAGTGCCTGCTGATTATGTTTCAGTGGAAGCCGGCGGCTCCTTTGCTGCGATTTATGGTATGGAATCACCTTACACAAATAATCGCAGTTTAGTGTCTATTATGGCTGCTCATCCTGCTGATTTTGCTACGGTTGATGAAGCTCTCGCGGATTCGGGCAAAGTGGAGCATATGTTTGGCTCTGTGGTGACACTAAGAAAAGATGAAGTCGCGAGCTATAACGTTGGTTCTCACTACTTTGTGGGTGAATTGCCAGTGTGGCAATTAGTGTGGTTCCACTTCTCAAATCATCCAATCATCGTGGCATGCTTCGCTGCGTTATTGATGGTGATCGTGACTATTGTGCTTTGGCGTGTTCTGCGTCAGGTTGCTGCAAAACGTCTAGAGAAGACTGAGGAGGAAGAGGAATGAAAAAGTTGATTGCACTTATCATGCTACTGACTTCTCCTCCGCTGTGGGCAAACACGTGTGACTGGCCACAATGGGACACATTTAAGTCGGTTTATATGGAACAAGGTCGAGTCGTGGATGGCAGCGATGAACGCATGATCACCACATCGGAAGGCCAGTCCTATGCGTTGTTCTTTGCTTTGGTTGCCGATGATCAAAAAGCGTTTGCCGATGTATTAAACTGGACTCAAGTGCATTTAGCTGGTGGCGACCTTACGGCAAGATTGCCAGCTTGGTTATGGGGCCGAAAAGCGAACGGCAGTTTTGGTGTGTTAGATACCAATGCTGCATCGGATTCCGACCTTTGGATTACTTACGCTTTGGTAGAAGCGGGTCGACTGTGGGATAACTATTATTACCAATCGCTTGGTCATCTGCTTGCTAGTCGTATTCTACGAGAAGAGACTGTGACCATTGACGGTTTGGGCACCGTGTTACTGCCTGCACCAACAGGGTTTGAGTTTGGTGATCGCTACCGTGTGAACCCGAGCTATGTGCCGTTACAGTTGATTGCACGAATGGAAGCTCTGTATCCGCAATATTCATGGGACGGCATGTATAAAGCAAGCGCGCAAATGCTAATGCAAACCATGCCAAAAGGTTTCAGTCCTGATTGGGCAACGCTCAGCCAAGGTCAGTACAGTGCTGACTCGGTGACTGGGCCAATTGGCAGTTACAACGCCATTCGTACCTACTTATGGGCGGGTATGCTTGATGACCAAGTCACAGAAAAAGCTCAGCTGATTCAGCAAATGCAGCCTTTTGTCGCAGCGACTAAAGCGCTCGGCGCACCACCACGAGAAGTGAATACAGAAACGGGTGAGTACACTCAAGTTGGCAGTGCAGGGTTTTCTGCTGCTGCATTGCCTTTGTTGGCGGCGTCTGGTGAGTCTGAGCTGCTCAAAGCACAAGCAAGCCGAGCGCAGCAAGAACTTATCTCGGACAGAAACGACCATTACTACGACAATGTTTTGAGCTTGTTTGGCCTAGGCTGGCATCAGGCACGCTACCGCTTTGGCAAACAAGGTGAACTGTTGCCGGCATGGAGCGAGCAATGCCAATAGCAAGACGTGCTTCGTGGTTGATCTCGCTGGCCATGATGGCGAGCGGGATTGCTCCTGTTTATGCACAAAGTTTTAGCTCAAAGCCGCTTAGCAAAGCGCAGTTAGCCGTGGTTTATCAACCGATCGAAACGGTTCAGTTCTCGACGTCTCTTGCTCGGGTAAACTCGGTGGAGTGGCTGGTTGAACAGCTGAAACTGGCGGATGCAATAGGACGCGACGACATTGTTGAAAGTACGTTAGAGCGTTTGTTTGCGATTGAGGAAGGCAACCCGATTGGCTTGTATTACCAAGCCAATATGTACTTAAAGCGTAAGCAACCTGAGTTGGCGAAGCAGACGTTTCAGCGTTTAACCAAACAATCGCCAAATTCTCCACAAGCCAAAGACTTGGCTGCCATCATGTCTCTTCAAGGAGATAAGAAAGGCGATTACCAACGAGCTAAGTTGCTAGCTAAATCTGGCCGTTACGAAGAAGCCATCCAAGCGTATAAAGTCATTTTTCCAAACGGCATGCCTTCTGCTGCATTGCAGTTAGAGTTTCTTCAGCTGCAAAGCAATCTTGATGGAAGTTGGCAGACAGTAAAACAAGGTTTAGAGCGCTTAAATGCAGATTACCCGGGTGTGCCTCAGTTTCAACTCGCATTGGCGAATCATATCCGCAAAGAGAATCCAGCTGACCCATGGATTTTGGATACCTACAAAAAGCTCGCTTTAGCGCCAGTCATTGGCAGCAGTGCAGCGACATCTTGGCTGCGTGCTCTCGATCAACTGCCTATCTCAGAACAAGTGGTTCAACAATACGCGATTCTTGCGAGTTACTATCCATCAGATCTTGAGATTCAACGCGCCAACCAAGGCGCAAAGAAGCGCTGGGAAACCGAGCAAGATCTACGTAAGGACCCAACCTATCTTGCCAAATTGAAAGGTCTCAAACTGCTGGATGAAGACAAAACCTTGCAAGCTGAGAAGCAGTTGCGTTATGCGATGACGACGCGTCCGAACGACCCAGAAATATTGGGTGGTATGGGCAAGGTCTATCTGCGTAAAGGTCAGCAACAAAAGGCACTTGAGTACTTTGAACGTGCACAGCAGTTAGATAAAGACCCGGATAGTGCCTCGAAATGGGCCACTCTGATTGAAACCTCGCAATATTGGGCTTATTTGGATCAAGGTGATGCACTGGCTGAGAAAGGGCAGTTTAAACAAGCTGAAAGCCTTTACCGTAAAGCCATTCAGTCTGATAAAACACAGCCTTATGCTTTTACCTCTTTAGGGGCGCTTTACTTAGCACAAAAGAACTATGCCGCGGCAGATAAAGCTTATATCCAAGCACTAAAACTTGAAGCGCTGAACGGATCTGCCTTACGTGGACGACTCGATGTTCGTATTGAGCAGCAGGACTGGGCGGGCGCGGCTTCGCTTGCACAGCGCTTTTCTCCAGCGCAAAAACAGGTGGTGTCTGAGAAAATCAATGGCATTCAATCTGAGATCATTCTGGCGAGATTGCGCATTGCGATAGCGAAAGATAACCAAGTAGGTATGCAATCTGCAGTGGAAGAATTGATTGAGCTAAAACCAACATCGCCTTGGTTGAGACTGGACATCGCCGATGTGGTTCACTCTATGGGTGATAAACGTCGTGCCGACAGGCTGATGTCTGAATGGGCGACGAACAGCACTGATCCGGAAATGAAGTTCGCGTATGCCTTGTATCTCGCTCAAGATTTTAAAGTCGATGCGGCGATTTCTGAGTTAGAGAGTGTGCCGAAGCGCGAGGTTACCCCAGCCATGGAGCGTAACCTCACACGCTTAAAGCTCAATGCCGATTTACAAGATTTACCCGCGCGTTATCAGGCCTCACCGAAGACGGTTACTACCATGTTGACGTCGCTTGAGTCGCAATATGCTGGGCAAGTTCAACCTCTAGCGAGGCTTGTAAGTGCTTGGGTAGAGATTGAAAAGGTCAATGAAGCGCAGCGTATTTATCAAAGTATTCGCCCCTCAAGCAAATGGTCTACCGACGAAAAACTCGCTTACGGCAGTATGATGGTGAGCCTGAATCAGTTTGACGATTTCGACCAATGGTACGAAGGCTTGGCGTTGAGTAAAGACCAGCAAGCAGTCAGTGCCTCTGAAGCGCTGCAATTTGATGAACTCAAAACACGTCGTACTTTAGCGCAAGCGGATTTGTTACTCGCGAATCAACGACCAGAGCAAGCAATGGCTTTGTATGAACGTATCTCATCAAAACCTGCACCATTCAAGACGCAAGCTCAGGTGGGGTTGTTGCAAGCCAGTGTGCAGAGCGGAGATGAGGCAACCTATCACGACTTGCATCTGAGCTTGAATAAGAAACGCGACACGCTGAATGCTGCTCAGTTGATGACCGTTGCTTCGGTATTCAATCAACTCGGTTACCGCAATGATGCGAACACCCTGAACCGCTTGCTCGATGATACACAGGACGCTGACGCTCTGGCGTATCGAAACAGCATGTCTATTGCGATGGACAATCAGCAATGGACGTTAGCAGAAGAGCGCGGACGTCAGGCACTGAACAGTGATCGAATTGAAAAAAGTACAAAACCAGATGAAGCAAGTCTAGAGACGCTTACTTTGCGTGAGTTGTATGACACAGCCGATGACTACTGGCTAACGCGAAATGTTAAGTCGGACATCGATACACTCCATGACCGCAGTGATGGTCATGTACTTATTGGTTGGGATTACAGTGCGCGTGATGGGCGTAACTCATCTAACCAAGTGCCAATCGAAGCGCGTATTCCGATTGAGTCACTCGATGGGCATCTGCTGCTGAGAGCGGATTACGTATCTATCGATTCGGGTAAGTTAGATTACTACGAGAAGGATCCTAAAAACTTCCCAACCATAACAACGGTTCAAAATGATGCATCAGGTATGGCGCTGGGTGTGGGTTGGCAAGCCAAAGATTGGCAAGTGGATATCGGCACTACACCGATTGGTTTTGACCATACTACTTGGGTAGGCGGGGTCAGTGTGGATGGTGATCTCGGGGACTTCGGATGGACAGCAGAAGCGTCTCGCCGACCTGAAACCAGCAGCACACTTTCTTATGCTGGAATGACAGTACCGAGTGGAACCAGTGATCCCCAAGGCAAAAAATGGGGTGGTGTAGTTCGAACTGGCGTTAAGCTCAATTCGAGCTGGGATATAGGTGGCCCTTACGGTTTTTGGAGCAGCCTGCAATACCATGCACTGACGGGTGAAAATGTTGAAGACAACACTCGCCTCGGTGTGCTTGGTGGGGCTTACTACAAACTGATCGCAACGGATGATCAGCGCCTGAGTATTGGCACTAACTTGATGTACCTCGACTATGACAAAAACTTGGGTGAATACACACTTGGTCATGGTGGCTACTACAGCCCGCAAAGTTATTTCTCTGTGTCATTGCCAGTCAACTATTACGGTCGCTACGACAGCACATGGTCGTATCAATTGAGTGCTTCCATTTCTAACTCATGGACAGAAGAAGATGCGCCTTATTTATCTTCTGGTGATAGTTCTGAGCGCGGTGGCGGCTTTGGTGCTTCGCTGCAAGCAGCCGTTGAGAAACGAGTGAGTAAACGTTGGTATATCGGTGCGCTGGTGGATCTACAGCGTTCAGAGTTTTACACGCCAAACCATTTCATGCTGTACGGAAAATACACCTTCAATGACCGCTGGCAGCCGATTGAATACCCACCTGCGGTACCTACGCTGTACAGTGATTTTTAGTACCAGTCTCTCGCGACGAGTATTTTAGGAATGGTAGAAACAACAAAGGCCGGAGTTTTCCGGCCTTTTCTATTTGAGCTGTCCTGATTTAAATCGATTCGCTTAGTACAAAATCGAGTAAAGTTGACGGCGGTACTTACTTGCCAGAGCGTTGCCTTGGCCAAGTGCGCTCAAGATATCCATAAAGACTTTCTTCACTTCACCATCTTGTGCGCCTAGGTTGGCCTTAAGAATGTTCCAAAGTAGCTCTAACGCTTCTTCATCGCGACCTACTTGGTTGTACTGAACGGCAAGTTCACACGCCAATTCAATGTTATCAGGGTTTGCTGCTAGTTCTTGTTCAAGACGTTGAAGCTCTGGGCTTTCCGCTGCTTGAAGATGCAGGTCTAACTTCGCGATCAAACCTTTGTAGTAGTTGTCTTGGTATTCCAGTGGAATCGCGCTTAACAGCGTTTGTGCCAATTCAAACTGTTTGGTTTCCAGCAAGCAATCTGCCATCGCCAGTTTCACGTCGCCGCGGTTTTGAAGCTCTTCCGATAGCGTTTGAAGAATCGCTAATGCTTGAGCGTGCTCACCTTGTTGGAGCAATTCATTTGCTTGCTTCAACTGCATCTCATCTTGGCTTGGTAGATGCTTTTGCAGCATTGCTGTAATCGCATCAATAGTCTGAGGGCCACCCATACCATCGACAGCTTGACCATTCATGAACAATGCGATGGTCGGTAGCACTTGCACGCCAAATTGAGAAGCAAGGGCCGGTTGCTGTTCACAGTTCAATAGAGCAAGGGTAAATGCGCCGTTGTATTGCTGAGTCAGCATTTGTAATTCAGGAATCACTTGTGCGCTTTCTGGTTGAGCGCTTGCCCAAAAGTGGATCAATACAGGCGTGTTCATTGACCCTTCAAGCGTTTCACGGAAGTTTTGTTCTGTTAACTCAACGATAAATGGGGATTGCATCAGAGTATCCTTGCTTTTTGTTTCTTGTCGTTGATTGTAGATATGGAGTTGATATTTGGGAAATTCAAGCGATAGAAAGGAAAAACGCTGCCGAAGCAGCGTATTCCTGATAGCAAGCGAAAGTGCTATTAAATTTGGCTAGTCCAGCACGCTTTAGAAAGTCTTGTTAGACGTTATAGTGGTGTGCTGGGTGTGGTATCAAAATAGGATGAACATGGTCAACACTACACCCACACTAAGCCAGTTAAGCTGATTTAATGTCATTATTGTCTCGCGAAAATACAAAACAGAAAGGGTGGCGATACCAAATCTAAAGTGAGTATCCACATCGCGTTCAGGCACGATGGATGAAGATACTGACTTAGAAATTGATTCGAACATTGAGGCTTTCTTAACCTACATGCTCATAATGACATCACATTGTTACGGTAAAATTACATCGTGATAAAAATTTTTTATGCTGCTTGTCGCAAAATCTTATCAAGAATACGAGTTGGTAACAGGCGCTTCAATACCGCAAAAACTTTGGTCGGTGTGGTGATTCGGTAACGGATTTTGGGTTTATCACTGGTGAGTGCGTGAAGCACTGGCTCAATACAAGACTCAGCTGGAAGGACAAATTTGTTGTTCGACTTGTCGTTATCCAAACGCTGCTTTTGTCCTTCGTAAGCCGCTCTGTGGGCACTGTTTTCCACATCAATCCACTGCTCAAACGCTTTTAAGGCATTTTGTCTAAACTGGGTTTCTATTGGGCCGGGTTCGATCAGTGCAACTTTGATGTTGGTGTCCATCAATTCCAAACGTAGCGTGTCTGTCCAGCCTTCAAGAGCGAACTTAGAGGCGTTATAGGCACCACGATATTTCATCGCGGCGAATCCTAGCACAGAGCTGTTTTGGATGATTCTTCCTTCACCCTGTTTGCGCATGTGTGGCAACACTTCTCTTACGAGTTGGTGCCAGCCAAAAAAGTTGGTCTGAAATTGTGCTTGAAGTGCTTCTGTCGGTAGATCTTCTAATGCGCCAGGTTGTCCGTAAGCGCCATTGTTAAACACGGCATAGAGTGTCCCCTCGGCCAGTTCCAGAGCTGTTGAAACTCCAGCAGAAATACTTTGAGGATCATTAAGATCTAACTGAATGCAGATTAAGCCTTCACTGGTTAAGCGTTGAACATCTTGCTTGTTGCGACACGAGGCAATAACGTGAAAGCCCTCTTTTTGTAAAGCGTGGGCACACACGTAACCGATGCCTGTAGAGCATCCGGTGATTAAAACTGACTTTTTCATAGTAAGGGGCTCACTGGGAGGTAGTGAGCCTTATGATTCAACAACTTCTGTCTTGAAGCAAGTTCTTGAGTGCGGGTTCAACTCTTGAGTAGCTGAACTTGAAACCAAGCTCGGTCAGTTTCTTAGGCTTAGCGCGAATGCTATCAAACAGTAAGCACGATGACTCTCCCATCGCCATGTTCATCACCCATTTAGGAGTAAACAGGATATGCGGTCGCTTGAGGGTTTTCGCCAGTGTACCGCTAAAGATTCGGTTGCTGACAGGGTGGGGGGCGCACAAGTTGAACTCACCATGAGCATGTGGGGTTTCAAGTAGGTACATGATAGCGCGAACCATATCCAGAATATGAATCCAAGGCATGTACTGTTTACCGCTTCCCATCGGCCCACCTACACCTAGTTTGTAGGGCATCAGCATTTTTGCCAACGCACCTCCATTTTGACCGAGGACAACACCAGTACGAATTAAACACACTCGTGTTTGTTCAGATTCTGCACGCTTGGCAATTTGCTCCCAACGAGCACACACAGAATGAGCGAAAGCATCGCTATTCACGTGTAAGCACTCGTCAAACGGGTGGTCTTGCTGGTCACCGTAATAACCTACGGCAGAACCACTAATGAACACCGACGGTGGCTCAGTACTCGCATGAATCAATTCAACGATCCGCTCGGTCACTTTCCACCGACTGTTACAAATGACCTCTTTCTGCTCCTTGCTCCAGCGTTTATCTGCAATCGGTTCGCCGGCAAGGTTAATCACCGCATCGACGTCATTGAGATCTTCAATCGAATCAAGGGAGTCGAGGTATTCTATATTACCGACATCAGCATGCTGTAGGCGTTGCTTCGCCTGCTCTGGGGTGCGAGTAAGCAGCATGACTTGATGCGTGGTAAGCAGTTTAAGTAACTCAGAGCCAATAAAGCCTGTACCACCGGTCAGTAATATCTTCATGTTATCCCTTTGATTGTAAAACTATTCAAACATTATAGTCGTTAACGGCCTAGCATGATCATTTCAATGACTTGCGTTGTCGATTTTATTATTAGTTCCTAAGTAGTTAGAAGCGTTTTGTTGTGAAGCGATGTGAAGCTCACAATTTGAATAAATGTAACAAGATGTTATTAATCATCGAGTGCGGCTCACACTTAGTTGCAGGAAACTGTGTCATGCTGACTTTAAAGGAAGATGACATTAGGGTAGGAGGCGTATATGGAAGCATTTTTTGCTCTGTTTCGAGCCTTACTCAGCAGTGCTCGCGACCTACTACCTATCGTTCTTGTTATTACCTTTTTTCAGCTCGTTGTTTTGCAAGAGCCACTCCCTAATCTTGTCTCCATTCTATTTGGCCTTCTTTTGGTTATTCTCGGCTTGACCTTCTTTATCTTTGGTTTGGAGCTTGGGTTATTCCCGATTGGCGAAAACATGGCGCAAGCTTTTGCCAGTAAAGGCAGCGTGTTTTGGCTGCTGATTTTCGCATTCTGCTTAGGCTTCGGTACAACCATTGCTGAACCAGCATTGACTGCTGTAGCGGAAGAAGCTTCGGAGGTGGCGGCTGAGGGAGGGATGATTGCCAATACTGAGCAATCAATGGAGGAATACGCAGATGGCTTGCGCTTAACGGTTGCTTTGTCGGTGGGCGTGGCGATTGTATTAGGCGTACTTCGGATTCTAAAAGGTTGGCCGATTCAGTACATGATCATCGGAGGCTACATCGGCGTTGTGATACTGACGGGATTTGCGCCGGAATCTATCATCGGTGTGGCTTACGATTCTGGCGGTGTGACGACTTCTACCATCACGGTGCCTCTGGTTACTGCTCTTGGGGTTGGGCTCGCATCGGCGATCAAAGGACGCAATCCCATGATTGATGGGTTTGGACTTATCGCTTTTGCCTCCTTGTTACCGATGATGTTTGTGATGGTTTATGGGATGGTGGTGGCATGATTTCCTTTGCGCATTTCATCGATACTTTTATCTCAACCATCACTGATGTGGTTCCTATCGCGACCATTATCTTCGGTTTTCAGTTGGCAGTGCTGCGCCGTCCAGTTTCAAACTTACCCAAAGTAATACTTGGCTTTGGTTACGTTATTTTAGGGTTATCGTTATTTTTGCTTGGTTTGGAAATGGCGCTGTTTCCACTTGGTGAAACCATGGCGACTCAATTGACTGCACCAGCTTTCTTGCTGGAGTTTAAAGTCTCAATCGGCCAAGCCTTGAGTTGGGTTGATTATTACTGGGTGTACATCTTCGCTTTCTTTATCGGTTTTAGTACCACCATAGCGGAGCCTTCTCTTATCGCGGTGGCCATTAAAGCTAATCAAGTGTCTGGTGGCAGCATCAGTGTGAACGGGTTACGTGTTGCTGTTGCTTTAGGTGTCGCGGTTGGCATTGCGTTGGGCAGTTACCGAATCGTAGTGGGCGATCCGATTCACTATTACATCATTGCAGGTTATATCGTGGTGGTGATTCAAACCTTTTACGCGCCAAAGCTAATCGTTCCTTTGGCTTACGATTCGGGTGGCGTGACGACGTCTACGGTCACAGTGCCTTTGGTGACTGCACTTGGCTTGGGGTTGGCATCGACGGTTCCGGGACGAAACCCCATGATAGATGGCTTTGGTTTGATCGCCTTTGCCAGTTTATTCCCAATAATTTCTGTCATGGGCTATGCCCAAATCACCCAGTGGTTAAACAAAGAGACTGCGGAGGAAAAAGAGAATGCGCTTTAAACTAATACTGGCCTTTGTAGAGGATAGCAAGACCGACAAAGTGCTGGATGCGGCTCGTGATGCAGGGGCAACGGGTGCTACGGTGATTAACAACGCTCGAGGGCAAGGTTTAAACCAAAAACGCACCTTCTTTGGATTGACTTTAGAAGTGCAAAAAGACGTGTTGTTGTTTGTTGTTGAAGAGCATTTATCCAGACACATACTAGAGACAATCAGCGAGGTCGGAGAGTTTGACCAAGAGTCAGGCCAAGGCATTGCCGTACAAATTGATGTCGAGGATGCGGTTGGCGTCGCGCACCAAGTAGAAAAACTGACCAAAGTGGTAGAGGACGAATTATGAGTAATCACGAGTTAATTCGAGTCAGAGACGTGATGGCTGCAACGTATATCATTGTAGATGGGTTAATCACGGTTCATGAAGGTATTACGTTAGCGAAAAGGAGTGAAGTTAAAGCGCTGGTGATTAATAAGCGTGATAGCGATGATGAATATGGCATTGTTCTGATGAACGATATCGCTAAAAAAGTTCTGGCAAAAAATCGTTCTCCGCAACGAACCAATCTTTATGAAATCATGACTAAACCAGCACTGTCCGTCGATCCCAACATGAATGTGAAATATTGCGCACGCTTATTTGAACGATTTGGTATTAGTCGCGCACCAGTGATTGAAAATGGTGAGGTCATTGGCATGGTGAGTTACAACAACATTGTGATTAATGGTATGGCGAGAGAAGAGGTATAGGCGGCTCTTTTCGTTAATGGCTCAATAGAGGGTAAGAAGGGAAACATTCTCATCACAGCGACAAATAGCAAACCGAGTAATAATTACTTATTTGTGCCATTGCATATCCGTAAACTGAGGCTTATCCTTTGAGAATTAAAGAAATAATTGAGGATGTCATGTCATGCCGCTAGTTGCTTGCCCTGTGTGCGAGAAGCAAATATCAAAACGAGCTCACACCTGTCCAGGATGTGGAGAGCCAGACCCACTAAACCACCTAGCCAAGTCTAAGTTTTTATCGATGATATTTTGGGCTGTAATCCTTGTGGGGGCCGGTTATTTTGCTTGGTTCTACTTGGTGCCAATGTTGGTTGAAATGCTTCGTAATCACTAGTTTTGTACTTTGGTTGAGCTTCTATAAGAATGCCGTAGAATACCCTCATACATTTTGAGGAGACGATGTCGTGAAACTATTTTTTGCCTCAGACTTGCATGGCTCTTTGCCGGCAACCGAAGAAACTATCCAGCTTTATTTGGCCTCTGGTGCTGACCATCTGATCTTATTGGGTGATACGTTAAACCACGGGCCAAGAAATCCAATCCCAGAAGGTTACAACCCGCCACAAGTCGCAGAGTTACTTAATCAATATAGTGAGCAGATCATCTCTGTTCGTGGTAATTGTGACAGTGAAGTTGACCAAATGCTGTTGAACTTCCCAATGATGACGGAATACGCATGGCTACTATTGGAGTCGGGTAAGCGTATGTTCCTCACTCATGGTCATTTATACAACAGTACAAAACGCCCGCCATTGCGTGAAGGCGACATCATTGCTCATGGTCATACTCATGTTCCAGTGGCAGAGATGCAAGAAGGTGCGATCATCTTTAATCCGGGATCAATGACCTTCCCAAGAAATGGCTTGTCACGTAGCTATGGTTTGATGGAAGGCAACACACTAACGGTGCAAACGCCAGAAGGTGAAGTGTTAGCACAGACCACGATTTAATTTTCGTGTCATCGAATAAATCGGTAATTAGATAAGTAATCAAGGGGGCCATTGGCTCCCTATTTTGTATCTGAATGACCCAAATCGCGCTCTGGATCGATGATGTCTCTTACGCGTTGTTTTAGGATTTTGGCTTCAGGGAAACCCCCGTCTTTTTTACGTTCCCAAATCTGGACGCCATTGCAAAAAATCTCAAAACGGCCACCCGTATCAGGATGTAAGCTGACGGTTTCAATCTCTTCACTGAATGTATGAAGCAATTCTTGCGATAGCCAAGTTGAACGCAACATCCAATTGCACTGACGACAGTAGTGAATGTCTATGATGGCTTTATCCATTTCTAATTTCCTTTCTTTAAATACTAAAGCAACAGTTTGATGCCGACTGCAAAGGTGAGGATTTCAAACGCGATTTTGATAACTCGATTGCTGTACTTTGTCGCCGCCCATGCACCTAAGCTGCCGCCTAAAAATGAACTCACTAATAAAACCGGTAACCAGGCCCAATGAATTGGCGCTCCGGCTTGTACCACTGCGACGCCACCGATACCATTCCAAAACAGACCGACACAAATCATTGTATAGGCCACCGCTTGCTTGTAGTCGTAACCAAACCAACGCACAAGGAAAAGGGTAACAAGCAAGCCAGAGCCGGCAGTCAACGAGCCATTCACGATACCAATGAACATCAAACCTAACCCGCCGACTATCCAGCCAAACGTATCGCGATGAGTTGGTATCTCTGTCTGCCCCAACTGTTTCTTGAAGCGAGAGTAAATTCCAAGAGCTAGGATCATCGAGCCAAGCATTTTCTCTGCGATATTGTCGGGGATTTGGACAATCAAATTTGCACCAATTACAACGCCAATGCTGCCAACTAGAATCAGGTAAAGCGCAATTTCAGGCTTTATTGTTCCGGCTTTGAGGTGGGTACTCGCTGCGCCTAACCCAAGAGCCACTGATGCTACTTTATGTGTACCGAGTGCTACAGAGAAAGGCAAACCGAGAAAGATCAATAACGGAAATTGCAGCAAGCCCGCGCCTCCGCCAGAAAGCGAAGCAAGCGTATTTGCAATGAGGGAACCAAAGAAGAGGGTAAGGGTATCTAGCCAGTCCATGTCCAAAATAAAAGGGGGCATCTTGCCCCCTTATCATCGAATCAAAATCAGTTTCTAAACAGTACCGTAGAACCGTGGTTCAGGCTAGTCAGTAGTAACGTTTTTTCGTTCACGACATCAATGCGACGGCTCTGCTCGGCATCTAACTTAAAGATTTGAGTAATGAGACGAAGTTGCGATTCAGAGAAGTCTTTGGACTGAGAGGCCGAAATGTCTTTGAACTCAGCAGGCGATACCAACAAATAATTGTCGCTCACTTCCCATCGACCTTTTTCCGAAATGTTGATGGTTGACTCCGCCGTTGAGTCTTGCGCAAACAATCGAATATTTGCTACACGGATGTAGTCACCGTTTGGTAAATACTTCACGTTCGATTCTACATTGACTTTGCGTAGTGGGCCTACAGTATCGTCTGGCAAGTTATCAGTGATCAGTGTGACCATGGTAGATTGCCATTCGTTTGCTGTCAGTACTTGTTCTACTTTTAGGTCACTGCCCCAATATAACCAGCCACTAAAAAGGATAGATACGGCTAAAACCGCAGATGCTATTTTAATCTTCATTTCAGCCTCCTTTAGTTGCAGATGTCTGTTGGGTCATTACGACCAGCGAAGATTCGCAGCGTCACATTCTCGTATGAATGGTCGCTATCATGAATATAGTTAAGTATCAGTTGATTGTTCTGGCCGCCAGTGGCGATAACTTCGACTGGCGAAGACTCTTCCGCATGATGCTCCACATAACGTTTGATGCACTGCTCAATGGATGGCAGCCAATCGTTCAATTGTGGGTGATTAATGGGTGTCATAACGGGGACGTTATGGTACTCACCAACTTGACGGAATTGAGACTCTGCAGGATTAGTTAGTAACAATACGCACACTGGCAATAGCAGAGCGACAATAACAAGCACGCGCGCGATCCAGTGGTTTGCTTTTGGTGCTGGCGTTGTTTTTGGTGTTTCTAATGACGCTTCAAGTTCAACAGGGGCTTCAGCAATTGTTTCCGTCGAAGATTCTGTGAATTGCTCTAAATCTACGACAGGCGCTTCGTTTTCATTCTCTGGATCATCAAGCTCAGGGAGAGAATCAGAAGACAACGGGCTTAAACGTTCAACAGAACAAATCAATTGGTAACCGCGTTTAGGAACTGTTTTTACGAATTCTGGCGATTTAGTTGAATCCTTCAACATTTTTCGCAGGGTAGAAATTGCTTGAGTTAGGCTTGAGTCATCCACCTCGAAGCCTTGTTCGCGCCAAACAAACTCATGCAACTCGTTACGTGTTAATACTTCGTTAGGTCTCTCTGCCAACAACAGGAGTATACGGCTTTCGTTGCTTCCTAATCGTACAACTTCGTTGCCACTTTGTTGGTCAGCGAGCGAATTACTATTTGGGTCAAAGACAAATCTTTGAGCAAGCAGAAATTTGGTGCCGATGTTAGTCATTTAGTTCTTCTTAGATGGATGATTCTGAAATTATAGTGATTTGCGTCACAAAAAATGGCGTGCGCAAAAGGACATGTGCTCGTTTTAGATGCTTTTAGACAAATAGGATAATTAAAATTTTCTAAAAAAACACCGTTTTTAGCAATATTGACCTTGAATTTACATTTGTCAGCCACATGTTAAATGACATCGTGGTAAAGCTGTTTTTATAAGGCAGCGGTTAGGACTTTGTCATTTAAAGTCTTTTTAATTTAGAAGTTATGGAGCAAACATGAGCGACACCGTATCCCCAAACAAAGAAACTCGTGGCTTTCAATCAGAAGTAAAGCAGTTACTTCACCTGATGATCCATTCTCTTTATTCAAACAAAGAGATTTTCCTACGCGAGTTGATCTCAAATGCATCTGATGCATCAGATAAATTACGCTTCCAAGCGCTATCTAACCCAGATTTATATGAAGGGAATGCCGACCTTGGTGTAAAGCTTGCGTTTGATGAAAAGGCTAACACACTTACGATCTCTGATAACGGCATCGGCATGACGCGTGACGACGTGATTGAGCACTTAGGTACTATCGCGAAATCTGGCACGGCAGAATTCTTTTCGAAGCTGTCTGATGATCAAAGTAAAGACTCACAGCTGATTGGTCAGTTTGGTGTTGGCTTTTATTCAGCGTTCATCGTTGCTGACGCGGTGACTGTGCGCACTCGTGCTGCGGGTACTGCTGCTGACGAAGCGGTTCAATGGCAATCTGCGGGTGAAGGTGAGTACACCATTGAAACCATTACGAAAGTCTCTCGTGGTACCGACATTGTTCTTCATATGCGTGAAGAAGGTAAAGAATTTCTAAATGAATGGCGTCTGCGTGATGTCATCAGTAAATATTCTGATCACATTGGTATTCCAGTTGCAATTCAAACCACTGTTCGTGATGACGAAGGTAATGAAACGGGTGAGAAGAAGTGGGAGCAAATCAACAAAGCTCAGGCACTTTGGACCCTCAGCAAGTCGGATATCTCTGAAGAGGAGTATCAAGAGTTTTACAAACACGTTTCTAACGATTTCGCCGATCCGCTTACGTGGAGTCATAACCGTGTAGAAGGTAAGAACGATTATACCAGCCTGCTTTACATCCCAGCGAAAGCGCCATGGGATATGATGAACCGCGACCATAAGTCGGGTCTAAAGTTGTACGTGCAGCGTGTATTCATCATGGATGACGCTGAGCAGTTTATGCCATCTTACTTGCGTTTCATCCGCGGTTTGATTGACTCGAATGATCTGCCATTGAACGTGTCTCGTGAAATTCTTCAAGATAACAAGGTCACTCAGTCACTTCGCAACGCATGTACCAAGCGTGTACTTACTATGCTTGAGCGTATGGCGAAGAATGATGATGAAAAATACCAATCATTCTGGAAAGAGTTCGGCCTTGTCATGAAGGAAGGCGTTGCAGAAGACATGGCAAATAAAGAGAAGGTTGCTGGTCTATTGCGCTTTGCGTCTACTGAAGTGGACTCTGCTGAGCAAACCGTTGGTTTGGCTTCTTACATTGAACGCATGAAAGAAGGCCAAGATAAGATTTACTACCTAACGGCAGACAGCTACGCAGCCGCGAAGAACAGCCCGCACCTAGAGCAGTTCAAAGCGAAAGGCATCGAAGTTATCTTGATGTTTGACCGCATCGATGAGTGGCTGATGAACTATCTAACCGAATTTGATGGTAAGCAATTCCAATCGATTACCAAAGCGGGTCTTGATCTGAGTAAGTTTGAAGACGAAGCAGAAAAAGAAAAGCAGAAAGAAACGGAAGAAGAGTTTAAGTCTGTAGTTGACCGAACTCAGTCATACCTTGGTGACCGCGTAAAAGAAGTTCGTACGACTTTTAAGCTTGCTACTACGCCTGCAGTTGTCGTGACTGACGATTTCGAAATGGGCACACAGATGGCGAAGCTTCTTGAAGCGGCCGGTCAAGCAGTACCAGACGTGAAGTACATCTTCGAAATCAACCCAGAGCACGCACTTGTTAAGCGTATGGCAGATGAAGCCGATGAAGAAGCATTTGGTCGCTGGGTGGAAGTGTTGTTGGGCCAAGCGATGCTGGCTGAACGAGGTTCGATGGAAGACCCGACGCAATTTGTCGGTGCCATCAACAAGCTTTTGACTAAGGTTTAATAACCAAACATCAATGAAAAGCTCGCGAAATGCGAGCTTTTTGTTTGTAAACGCATAGATTCACACTTTGAGTGTTGAGTTAGTAATCAATAAAACTCGAAAGCAGGCATCGCTAACATTCTTTAGTCTTAATCTGCTCATTGCTTAGTGAACCTGTGTTAGAATCTCGAACTTGAATGTGAGTAATAAGGCGTGTATTTTGGCTCGCCTAAACGTTATACCGAAACTTATCGTTGCGACTGCCTCGACGGGTTGCGGCCCAAGAAGCCAGCTATTGTGAGCTTCGGTATAAATCTTAAATATTAAAGAGGATAAATCATGCGCATCATTCTTCTAGGTGCTCCAGGTGCTGGTAAAGGCACACAAGCAAACTTCATCATGGATAAATACGGTATTCCACAAATCTCTACTGGTGATATGCTTCGTGCTGCTATCAAAGCAGGTACAGAGCTTGGCAAACAAGCTAAAGCTGTTATCGACGCTGGTCAGCTAGTTTCTGATGAAATCATCCTTGGCCTTATCAAAGAGCGTATTGCTCAAGACGATTGCGCGAAAGGTTTCCTACTAGATGGTTTCCCTCGTACTATCCCTCAAGCTGATGGTCTAAAAGCAATGGGTGTTGATGTCGATTACGTAATCGAATTCGACGTTGCTGACAGCGTAATCGTTGAGCGTATGGCTGGTCGTCGTGCACACCTTCCATCAGGTCGTACTTACCACGTTGTTTACAACCCACCAAAAGTGGAAGGTAAAGATGACGTAACTGGCGAAGATCTTGTTGTACGTGATGACGACAAAGAAGAAACAGTACGCGCACGTCTGGGTGTTTACCACGAGCAAACTGCACCACTTATCGAGTACTACGGTAAAGAAGCAGAAGCAGGTAACACTAAGTACCTTAAGTTTGACGGTACTAAGCAAGTTGCAGAAGTAAGTGCAGATATTGAGAAAGCACTAGCATAATTTGCTAGCGGCAAAATTTAATATTTTGATATATTTAAAAGCGACCTTAGGGTCGCTTTTTTTTATTCAGCTTGTTTGAACGGTGAACCAATTTCTTATACTCATCGTACAATCAACGCCGTTTACCATGAATAGGATGTTATGAAAAACAATAATAAGCAAGGGGTGTTACTGGTTAACCTTGGCACTCCCGATGAGCCGACCGCACCGGCAGTAAAGCGTTTTCTCAGTCAGTTCCTTCATGATCACCGTGTTGTCGATATGACTCGTTGGCTGTGGTGCCCAATCCTTCACGGTATTATTTTGCCAGTACGCGCGCCGAAAGTTGCAAAACTCTACCAATCTGTATGGATGGAAGAAGGCTCGCCTTTGATGGTGCACTCTAAGCGACAAGCAGAGAAGCTCGCAGTCGCGTTAGACATGCCTGTGGAATTAGGAATGACTTATGGTACCCCAAGTCTTCTAAGTGGTTTTGAAGCCCTGCAAGCGCAAGGTGTCGAAGAAGTGGTCGTGTTGCCGCTATATCCGCAGTATTCGGGGACGACGACAGCTGCAGTCTCTGATGGCATGACGAAAGCGTTCAAAAAAATGCCAGTGATGCCAGAATTTAGCTTTATTCGTGATTATCACAACCACCCCAAGTACATCGCAGCATTAGCGCAATCAGTACGTGAACATTGGGAAGAGCATGGGAAAGGGGAGTACCTGCTGTGTTCTTACCATGGTATTCCAAAGCGCTATGCCGACAATGGTGATATCTACCCTAAACATTGTGAAGAAACGACGCGATTGCTAGGTGAAGCATTAGGGTTAACTGATGACCAGTTCGGTATGACGTACCAGTCTCGATTTGGCCGTGAAGAGTGGTTACAACCTTACACTGATAAAACGTTAGAAGTATTACCAAGCCAAGGTAAGAAGAAGTTAAGTATTCTAACGCCTGCATTCTCGTCAGATTGTTTGGAAACGTTGGAAGAGATTTCAGAAGAGTGCCGTGAGATTTACCTTGAAGCAGGCGGGGAGAGCTTTAGCTACATCCCTTGTTTAAACGACAATGATATGCACATTGATATGATGGTCGATTTGGTGCGTTCTAAGCTTTAATCTTTCAAGCCTTCGAGCTTCTGTTTTATTTACAGAGAACAAAAAGGGTCGCGATTGCGACCCTTTGTTTTATTTGTACTTTATATTAAGCAACTTGAGTTTGTTGCTCTTCAATTTGTTCTGCTGTGCTGTGTGTATTTTCTGCACCGTGCATCCAACGAACTAGCGTGTTAGAGAACAACAGTAGAATTACACCAGAGATAGTCGCTGTTACTGCAATACCACTGAAGATTGCTAGTGCACCTAGCTCACCAACGTGAGAACCAACATAACCTGCAACGTAGTTTGCGATTGCGTTACAGCCAAACCATGCACCCATCATAAGTGATGCAAGACGTAGCGGAGCTAGCTTAGTTACTAGAGATAGACCAATAGGAGATAGGCACAGTTCACCCAACGTATGGAAGAAGAATGCACCTACTAGCCATAGCATTGATGTTTTAACCGCAGTATCACCACCTTGCTCCATAACGGCACCAACCATACATAGGAAGCCTAGTGCTAGGAAGAACATTGCGAAGGCAAACTTCATTGGCGAGTTAGGTTCACGTTTACCCAGCTTCACCCATAGAACGGCTAATACAGGTGCAAGAGTAATAATGAAGAATGGGTTTAGTGATTGGAACCACGCAGCAGGCACTTCAAAACCACCGATCATACGATCTGTGTATTGTTGTGTGTAGATGTTCATTAGACCGCCGGCTTGTTCGAAGCCCGCCCAGAAAACGATAGTGAACAAGCTCATCACAAGGATAACTTTGATTCGGTCGACTTCTTCTTTAGTTAGAGGCTCTTTCTTCGCAGATTTTTTAATCGCTAGGTCACGTTTTGCTGCTGGTACACGGCCAATATCACCTAACCAAGATTGAGCCATGGTCATTTGCATCACAAGGCTGACAATCATACCAACACCAGCGGCAACGAAACCGGCTTTCCAACCAAATTCATTGGTTACTGAGCCAGATACCACGCCTGCAAGTAGTGCACCTAGGTTAATACCCATGTAGAAGATAGTGAATGCGCCGTCACGACGGTTATCACCTTCGTTGTAAAGGTCACCAACCATTGTTGAGATGTTTGGCTTAAATAGACCGTTACCACAAATAAGCAGAGCAAGACCTAGGTAGAAAGTGTGTAGAGAGCCAAGACCAAGCGCATCAGCTGGCATTGCTAGCGTAAATTGGCCGATAGCCATTAATGCACCACCAATGAGGATCGAACGGCGTTGACCTAGATAGTTATCCGCAAGGTAGCCACCAATAAGCGGAGTGATGTAGACAAGTCCAGTATAGATGCCGTAAAGGTCTAGGGCATCTTTAGTCGACCAGCCAAGGCCACCGTTCATGGTTGTATCAGTAAGATAAAGTACTAGAATGGCGCGCATTGCGTAGTAAGAAAAGCGTTCCCATAGTTCTGTACCGAACAATAAGAACAAGCCACGTGGGTGACCAAAGTATTGATGTTGGTTTGACATAAGCTCTTCTAATAGTAGTTATTACATTTTTTAACGAAATCTACGTATACATGGCAATTTTATGTCTGACAAACAATAAAATTTTATGTGACGATTCATTTACCTTATGAAACGACTGCTTAGTGTTGAAATGGCGGGGTTTTTGTCGGTGATTTGGTCGTGTTACAAACTTACTTTTCATTTTTGCCTATAGACTTATTTTCTTAAGCTGATGAAAAGGTGTAAGTTGTATGTGCAATATAAAGTGGCTTATTGATAGGTTACTTGAATATCCATGACTCATCTTGGGCTTAATGCTAGGATGAGAGAAAAATATAATTGGCTAGTAAAAAATGAAACGTTGGTATTTACTTTATTGTAAACGTGGAGAACAAGTTAGGGCAAAACAGCACCTAGAAAATCAGGGTGTAGAATGTTTTTACCCAACTGTTGAGGTCGAAAAGATCTTACGGGGTAAGCGACAGAAAGTCGAAGAGCCGTTGTTCCCGTGTTATGTATTTGCTCGATTTGATTATGAAAAAGGCCCTAATTTCACCTCAGTACGTTCTACACGTGGTGTTGTGGATTTTGTGCGTTTTGGTGCGCAGCCTAAAGAAATCCAAGGTGATCTGGTTTTTGAGCTTAAACAGCTGGAAACCTGCATAGACGATCATTCTGATTCTGAATGTATGCCACAGCCTGGTGATGAGGTTCGAGTTAAAAGCGGGCAGTTTGCGGGTATAGATGCCATCTTCCAAGAGCAAGATGGTGAGAAGCGCTCAATCATGTTAGTGCAGATGATCACTAAGCGAGTGCCGGTAAGCATAGACAATAATGACCTCGATTTAAAATAACCAACAGTCATTCTGGTATAAAAAAAGAGGTGCTTTTGCACCTCTTTTTGATCTTTGTGCCTAAAGACTGAAAGGCAGCTGGTGGAGCCAGTCCTACCTTAGAATCAATATGCGTCGTTATGAACGGCTTGCACAGCGCGTCCTGATGGGTCTACACAGTTTTGGAAAGACTCATCCCATTCAATCGCTTTCGCTGAAGAACACGCTACTGAAGGGCCTCCAGGAACACATTCAGCTGCAGAAGGTAGCGGGAACAGCTCTTCAAAGATCTCGCGGTACACATAACCTTCTTTTGTGGTTGGTGTGTTGTAAGGGAAACGGAACTGCGCTGTTTCCATTTGCTGGTCTGTCACTTTCTGCTCAGCCACTTCTTTTAGAGTATCGATCCAGCTATAGCCTACACCATCAGAAAACTGTTCTTTTTGACGCCATGCAATTGACTCTGGTAGGTAGTGCTCGAAACACTCACGTAGAATGTGTTTTTCCATTTTACCGTTGCCACACATCTTGTCCGCTGGGTTCAGGCGCATTGCAACGTCAATAAATTCTTTATCTAGGAATGGAACACGACCTTCTACACCCCACGCCGCTAGTGATTTGTTAGCACGTGCGCAGTCAAACATGTTTAGAGCGAGAAGCTTACGTACCGTCTCTTCGTGGAACTCTTGAGCGTTTGGTGCTTTGTGGAAGTACAAGTAACCACCGAAAATCTCATCCGCACCTTCGCCAGACAGTACCATCTTGATGCCCATTGCTTTGATCTTACGACCCATCAGGAACATCGGAGTAGAAGCTCGAATCGTTGTTACGTCGTACGTTTCAATGTGGTAAATCACGTCACGAATGGCATCCAAACCTTCTTGGATGGTGTATGTCATTTCATGGTGAACAGTCCCAATTTGGTCAGCAACTTCACGAGCAGCTTTCAGATCGGGCGCACCTTCTAGGCCGACAGCGAATGAGTGCAGTTGTGGCCACCAAGCTTCAGACTTCTCATCATCTTCAATACGCATCGCTGCAAAGCGTTTCGCTACCGCAGACGTAATAGAAGAATCTAGACCACCTGAAAGAAGTACACCGTAAGGCACGTCAGTCATTAGTTGGCGCTTGACCGCTGCTTCTAGAGCTTCAGTCAATTCTTCTTTGCTAGTGCTGTTACCTTGTACGGCTGCGTATTCATTCCAGTCGCGAGTGTAGTAGCGTTGAGGCTCTGCATCTGCACTGCCGTAGTGACAACCTGGAGGGAACTCGCTCACGGTCTTACATACTGGTACTAGTGCTTTCATTTCTGAAGCAACATAGTAGTTGCCGTGCTCATCGTAACCTTGGTAAAGCGGGATGATACCGATGTGGTCACGGCCCACTAAGTATTCGTCCTTTTCTTCATCGTAAAGTACGAATGCGAAAATACCGTTTAGTTCTTCAAGAAGGTCTGCGCCCATGTCTTGGTATAGCGCTAGGATAACTTCACAATCTGAATCGGTTTGGAATTCGTATTTGCCTTCGTAGCGAGCACGAATCTCTTTGTGGTTGTAGATTTCACCGTTTACAGCAAGGATGAGTTTTTTATCAGGGCTGTATAGTGGTTGCGCACCACTATTTAGACCAACGATCGCTAGACGCTCATGCGCAAGAATTGCGCGTTCTGATGAGTAGATTCCAGACCAGTCTGGACCGCGATGACGAAGCTTTTTCGACATCTCAAGTGCGATAGGGCGCAATGCTGCTGCATCACTCTTAATGTCTAAAATGCCAAATACTGAACACATACAACATCCTTTTTAAACTAAACAATTTTTAATCGGTATGGCTTCAATTTGCCATTGTGAGTAAAAAAAGCAACGTTTTATGATTAAAAAAATGATAAAAAGGCTTGTCTATTAGATAGTGTTTAAAATAAGTCTTGTTTTGATGAATGAGATTAAGGTTTGGTATAAAAAACACACAAAAAAGCCCTCTTATTGTTAGAGGGCTCAATAAAAATATTGTTTTTGATGCTTATTTCATCGGGGTGAACTGAGGTTGAAGTTGCTCGCAAACATGACGCGCAAAACCGCTACCGGCTTCACTATAAATGTTCAGCGCCGCATCAACACCACTTTCTAGTAATCCTTCTAGCTGATCGGGATATTCAGCAATCGCTGCAATTTGGCCTTTATATTTGCGGCTTTGTAGTTGCTCTAATGCGGTTTGGTTACCTTGGTGATGTGGCATCGCCAGTAAGACCAACTTTACATTGGCTGTGTCTAAAATTCGTTCCCAGAAATCGGGGTCGGTCGCGTCGCCAGAAATTACATTGCGTCCTTCAGAACGGTGTTTATGCGCTGCTTCTTCACGGACTTCTACACCAAGAGAAATCTTGCCATAGCGAGAACGCAACTCATCGTAGGCACCAGTGCCAATTCGGCCCATACCTAAAATCAGGACTTGAGCATGGCCCGGGTTGATAAGTTGGTCGCGTTGATTGAGCTTTTCGGCTGCTGTTTCTTGTAGCCATTTCCCAGAATGCTGGTAGATCTGGTGACCCAAGCGGTTCAATGGTGCAGAGATAATGAAAGAAATGGAGACGGCAACTGCAATCGCAGCAAGCATATCACTTGGCATCCAACCCATTTTGTAGGCCAATCCACCGACGATCAAACCAAATTCACTGTAGTTGAATAATGATAGTGATGTCAGCAGTGAGGTACGTACGCGGAATTTGAAATAGTTGATGGTTAGGAAGTAAAGCAGACCTTTAATTGGCAGTAGTAAAATAAACAGCAGCGCCAAACCAATGCCTGTAAAGCTCAGAGATGCCGACAAACCAATATTCAAGAAGAAGCAGACTAAGAATAGTTCTTTCATATTGAATAGAGATTTGGATAATTCAGATGCTTTACGGTGTCCTGCCAAGAGCATACCGAGGATAAGAGCACCGAGGTCAGGCTTCATACCTACAAGCTCAAATAGGCCTGCGCCAACGACTAACGCAAAGAAGATACCGAAGAGAACCAGCATCTCGCCATGGCCTACCTTGTCTAAGAGTTTATAGAACAATGGACGAAGAAGAGGCAATGCAAACAAACCTATCGCATACCACTCCGGAATTTTACCTGTTGAAGCGGTAAGGAAAACCACGGCAAAAATATCCTGCATAACCAGAATACCAATAGCTAGGGTCCCGTAGGTCGCGTTCATCTCACCTTTTTCTTGCAGTGTCTTAACGGCAAATACAGTACTGGAAAATGATAAAGCAAAAGCGAGAAGTAGGATTTGCGAGCTATCCATGCTTGTCAATGAGGATAAGCCGAGCAGTTTTAGTCCAATAAGAACAAGCGCAAAGAAAAGAGTTGAAAGAACGTTGTGCGCCGTGGCTCCTCCCCAAATTTCTTTAGAGAGTAGGGTTTTGACATCTAGCTTTAAGCCAATTGTAAAGAGGAGAAGCGTAACACCAAGATCTGCAAGGGTAACAATGACGTCATTACTTTGGTAACCAAACGCGTGCAAGCCAAAGCCGGCAAGTAGAAAGCCAACCAATGGAGGGAGGTGGCATTTGAGCGCAATAAAACCGGCGATGAAGGCCGTTGTAATTAGAATAATTTCCATACTGTTGAGCTATATTCCTGATATACAAAAACGGGCTGTGAAATCACAGCCCGAGATTGTAACTCAATTGGTTGTATAAACTTAGTCTTCTAGTAACTTTTGTAACAAAACTCCGTTCAACATGGCGCGTTTAATCATCGCAAATGCGCCCATTGTTGGGTGTTTATCAATATGAGAAGCAACAATTGGAAGTTCGTTATGGAAGGTCTTCAAAGATTGGTTTTCTACGTTTCGCTGAATCGCTGGGAAAACAATTTCTTCAGCGGCAGTAATGTCACCAGCAATGACAATTTTTTGTGGGTTGAATAAGTTGATGGTAATTGCAATCGCTTTACCAAGTTGATTACCCACACGAACCAGACTTTGTTTCGCCAGTTCATCACCATTCATTGCGTGGTTACAAACATCTTCAATCGTGATGTGTTCAAGCTGAGTTAAACTAGATTCGTAACCTTGTGCAATCAGTTTTTTCACACGTTGAATGATTGCTGGATTTGCCGCTACGGTCTCTAAGCAACCAAAGTTACCGCATTGGCATTGCTCACCGAGTGGGTCAATTTGGATGTGGCCGATTTCACCTACGTTGCGGTTAAAGCCCAAGAAAACTTGACCATTTACGATGATGCCCGCACCAGTACCGCGGTGAACACTGACCAGAATTGAGTCTTGGCAATCTTGGCTTGCACCAAAGTAGTGTTCAGCCAGAGCCATACCACGTACATCGTTACCAACGAAACACGCAGTATTGAACTTCTCACGGATGATTTCGCCAAGCGCTAAGTTATCGATATCTGTGTTTGGCATGTATTCAACAACACCTGTAGTTGGGTTTACCAAGCCAGGTAGGGTGATGCCGATAGCAATAAGTTGGTCGATTTTGTCTTGGCAGCGATTTACGAAGTCTTTCAACAGATCAATCAAACCAGCGATCAAGTCAGCCTGATTGGTGTAGTGAAGTTCGTGCTGGTCTTCTGCCAACGCCGTGCCACCCAGATCGTACAAACTAAATTGCACGTAGTCTCGGCCTAATCGCACAGCGATAGAGTGGAAGGGTTTTACCTCAGTGGTCAACGATATCGCTCGGCGACCACCGGTAGATGCTTGTTGCGCGACCTCTTTAATTAAGCCGCGCTCTAAGAGTTGGCGGGTTATTTTGGTAACACTCGCAGGGGCGAGCTGACTAACATCCGCGACTTGAATACGGGAAATTGGACCTTGTTGGTCAATCAGCCTGTATACCGCAGCGCTGTTGAGCTGTTTTACTAAATCTACATTACCAATCTGTCCGCCATTCATGCTTAATTTTGCTCGTATTGTCCGTTAACAACCGTCGCTTTTACATTGAAGTCACGATCGAAAATAGTCAGGTTTGCCACCATTCCTTTTCGAACTCGGCCAAGACGTTCCTCAACACCGATTGCGGTTGCTGGGTACAGTGTAGCCATTCGTAGAGCTTCGTCTAAAGCGATGCCTGCGTGCTCAACTGTATTCTGAACTGCTTCTATCATAGTCAGAGCTGAGCCGCCTAATGTGCCATTTTCATCAACACATTTACCATCTCGGTAATATACTTTCTTACCAACAAAAATAAAGTGATCCATGTTAGCACCTGCTGGAGCTGTGGCATCCGTCACCAAAACAAGCTTTTCACCTTTGATTTTATGAGCAATTCGGATGTTTGCGTAGTCTACGTGAAAACCGTCAGCAATGATGCCGGCGTAAACTTCCGGAGTGTCATAAATCGCACCAACAACACCAGGTTCACGGCCAACCATTGGCGTCATTGCGTTGAATAGGTGAGTAGCAAAGGTGATACCTGCTTCAAAACCTTCACGCGCTTCTGCGTAAGTCGCATTTGTATGGCCGATTGATACGACGATACCTGCCGCTTTAAGACGTGCTATGTGCTCAGGATCATTTTGCTCTGGTGCTAGTGTTACTTTTGCTACGAGATCTGCATTCGCACAAATAAGGTCAATCATGCCGTCGTCAGAAGGGCGGATGAAGTCCACGCTGTGGATGCCTTTCTTCGCAACGTTAAGGTAAGGACCTTCAAGGTGAAGACCTAACGATTGGTTTTGGTATTTGTTGTGGTATTCACGAGCCGCAGCAATCGAAGCACGCATGTCTTCGTCTGAAGACGTGATAAGAGTTGGTAGGAAGCTAGTACAACCCGACTTTAGGTTGGCTTCGTGCATGATTTGCATGGTTTCAGGTGTGATTTCGTCGTTTAGCATCACACCGCCACAGCCGTTTAGCTGAAGGTCAATAAAACCAGGGCTTAGATTTGCACCGTCCAGATCTTTGATCTCAATACCTTCTGGTAATTGAGTTACTGGCACAACTGATTGAATCTGGTCATTGTCGATGATGACCGCATGATCGGTAAGAACATCACTACCGGTATAGATTTTACAGTTACTTAGCGCGTACATAGTCAGCTAGTCCTTATAGATGAGAATTCATTTTCTGTCCCGTTATCTAACTGGTGACTGCATGAGTCATGCTGGTACTTAGTTTGTATCACTGAATTAGATAACGAGTCACATACAGCAAGTCGCGTTTTATCGATGTCATTATCAGAGTAACTAACTGAAAAATAATAAATGAATTAGTTTTTATGATTGTTTTCCAGAGCGAAGTTACTGCGAATCATCTGTAGAGATACCAAAATAACACTGATTCTGTCTTGCATAAAGTGCGAGAATCTTATCTCTAAAACGCCATTTTTTCGTATAATAAAATAAGTTTTATGATCTCGCTAGCAAAAACCTTCCCAAAGGGCTGTTTCTGGTGATTATGATCACAAACAATGAGCTTTTAATTTGCGGAGCAAAATTAATATCATAAACTGGTAGCGACTAAATTGAACGACTGAAATAAGTCATTCGACAAAACATAAAATCCTATAGGGGGAACTTAAGGTGAATATTCTTGGATACGCGCAGAAGTTAGGTAAAGCTCTTATGCTTCCTATCGCAACGCTTCCAGTTGCAGCGCTTTTACTACGTTTGGGTCAACCTGACCTTTTAGACATTGCGTTTATGGCATCAGCTGGTAATGCAATCTTTAGTCAACTACCACTACTATTCGGCCTAGGTATCGCGATCGGTCTTTCTAAAGACGGTCAAGGTGCTGCTGGTCTAGCAGGTGCAGTTGCTTACTTCGTGCTAACTGCTACTGCAGCGACAATTGATGCAAGTGTTAACATGTCATTCTTCGGCGGTATCATTGCAGGTATCATCGCTGGTCACTCTTACAACGCTTTCCATGCTACTCGTCTTCCTGAGTGGTTGGCATTCTTCTCTGGCAAACGTCTAGTACCAATCATGGCGGGTCTATTCTCGCTTGTAGCTGGTGCTCTTGCTGGTGTTGTATGGCCAACAATTCAAGGCGGTCTTGACGCGCTAGCGCACGCAGTTTCTACTTCTGGTGCTATCGGTCAGTTCGTTTACGGCACGCTTAACCGCGCACTTATCCCTGTAGGTCTACACCACGTACTAAACTCGTACTTCTGGTTCGGTATGGGTACGTGTCAAGAAGTTCTAGTCTCTGGCGCAACTGCTGCTGGTCAAGCACTTCCTGCTCTACAACAGCTTTGTGTTGACCCAGCTCTAGCTAAGACTCTTGTTGCTGGTCAAACTCACACATTCGAATTCGCTAACTCTGTAACTCCAGAAATCACAGCAACAGTTAAAGAAGTAACTGAAACGCTTAAATCTGGTGACCTACACCGCTTCTTCGGCGGCGATAAGAGCGCTGGTGTATTCATGAACGGCTTCTTCCCTGTAATGATGTTCGGTCTACCAGGTGCGGCACTAGCTATGTACCTAGCAGCACCAGTTGAGAAACGCAGCCAAGTTGGTGGCGCACTATTCTCAGTAGCGTTCTGTTCATTCCTAACAGGTATTACAGAGCCTCTAGAGTTCATGTTTGTGTTCCTTGCTCCTGCTCTATACGCAATGCACGCCGTGTTTACTGGTCTATCTCTAGTACTTGCAAACATGCTTGGCACGCTACATGGCTTTGGTTTCTCTGCGGGTCTAATCGACTTCGTACTGAACTACGGTCTAGCTACTAAGCCTCTAGTGCTTCTTGCTCTAGGTCTAAGCTTCGGTGCTCTATACTTCTTCACATTCAGCTTCGCAATTCGCGCATTCAACCTGAAATCGCCAGGTCGTGAAGATGACGATGAAGATGCATCTGCTGCTCCAGCTGGTGATGCACCAAAAGGTGACCTAGCTCGTCAATACCTGAAAGCACTAGGTGGTCACGACAACCTAACTTCAATTGACGCATGTATCACTCGTCTACGTCTTACTCTTAAAGACCGCTCAGTCGCTGACGAAGCTGTTCTTAAGAAACTTGGTGCGAAGGGCGTGGTTAAGCTAGGTGAAAACAACCTACAAGTTATCCTTGGTCCTCTTGCAGAAATCGTTGCTGGTGAAATGAAAGCAATCGGTGCAGGTGAAGACCTATCAGATGTAAAACTTCCTTAGTAACATCTTAAAGACTCTCTATAAAAGACCTCCTTCGGGAGGTCTTTTTTTGTTTCAAGCGTTTCAATATGCTTTGGTTTCCACCTAAGTAGAGAAATATTGCCTTTTTAACGACGGTTCTTGTTGTCTAATCGCTAAGAATTGTGGATCATTAGGAACAATGCACTCTGCAAATCCAACCTTGGTTGTGGAGTTCTGTTTTCTCTGACAATACTAATATTTTTGAGGTGCTATAGATGAGTGAAGCTGATGCTCGTCCATCAAACTTTATTCGCCAGATTATTGATAAAGATCTAGCGGATGGTAAACACACTAGCGTGCATACTCGATTCCCGCCGGAGCCGAATGGTTACCTGCATATCGGTCATGCTAAGTCTATCTGTTTGAACTTCGGTATTGCTCAGGACTACCAGGGTCAATGTAACTTGCGTTTTGACGATACAAACCCTGAAAAAGAAGACATCGAATACGTTGAGTCTATCAAGAAAGATGTAAACTGGTTGGGCTTCGAGTGGGATGGTGAAGTATGTTACTCATCAAACTACTTCGACAAGCTTTACGAATATGCAATTGAATTGATTAATAAAGGCTTAGCGTATGTTGATGAGCTAAGTCCTGAGCAGATTCGTGAATACCGCGGTACGCTAACGGCTCCGGGTAAACCAAGCCCATACCGTGATCGCCCAATCGAAGAAAACCTAGCGCTATTTGAAAAAATGCGTGCAGGTGAGTTCGAAGAAGGCAAAGCGTGTCTTCGCGCTAAGATCGACATGGGTTCTTCATTCATGGTAATGCGTGATCCAGTTATCTACCGTGTACGTTTTGCGACTCACCACCAGACTGGTGATAAGTGGTGCATTTACCCAATGTACGACTTCACACACTGTATCTCTGATGCATTAGAAGGCATTACGCACTCTATCTGTACTCTTGAGTTTATGGATAACCGCCGTCTGTACGACTGGGTTCTAGACAACATCACGATTGATTGCCGTCCACACCAGTACGAATTCAGTCGCCTAAACCTTGAATACACAGTGATGTCTAAGCGTAAGCTAAACCAACTAGTGACTGAGAAGTTGGTTGATGGTTGGGATGATCCACGCATGCCAACCGTATCTGGTCTGCGTCGCCGTGGTTTCACTTCTGCATCTATTCGAGAGTTCTGTAAACGTATCGGTGTAACGAAACAAGAGAACATGATTGAGTTCGGTTCACTAGAATCTTGTATTCGTGATGATCTAAACGAAAACGCACCACGTGCGATGGCCGTTCTAGATCCAGTTAAGATCGTTATCGAGAACTTTGAAGAAGGTGCGGTAGAAACTCTGACGGTTGCTAACCATCCAAACAAACCTGAAATGGGCGAGCGTGAAGTGCCATTCACTCGTGAAGTTTGGATTGAGCGCGAAGATTTCCGTGAAGAAGCAAACAAGAAGTACAAGCGCCTTGTTCTAGGTAAAGAAGTACGTCTACGTGGCGCATACGTGATCAAGGCTGAACGCATCGAGAAAGACGCGGAAGGCAACATCACGACAATCTTCTGTACTTACGATGCTGAAACGCTAGGTAAGAACCCTGCAGATGGCCGTAAAGTGAAAGGCGTAATCCACTGGGTATCAGCAGACAAAGCATTGCCTGCAGAAATCCGCATGTACGATCGTTTGTTCACAGTACCAAATCCAGCGGCTGCGGATGACTTTGCTGCGACAATCAACCCAGAGTCACTAGTGGTTCTAAACGGTTTTGTTGAGCCAAGTCTAGCAACGGCAGAAGCAGAAACAGGTTATCAGTTTGAGCGTATGGGTTACTTCTGTACAGATTCAAAAGATTCTTCAGCAGATAACCTAGTATTCAACCGTACGGTTGGCCTACGTGATACTTGGGCGAAAATCGAGAACCAATAATCTCAATACCTCGCTAACAAAAATGCCAGCAAATTGCTGGCATTTTTTATGTCCTATGGTAGACGAGAGGGCTTTGATGTCGTGACCGTGCCCGCTTTTGAGTCGTACCATATGACAAAGCTTGAGTTCTCGGGAGTTCGTTCGTAACCTTTTTTTGTATACGTGTAATAGCAAACGGATTGGTGGGAGTCATTGTCTCTGATACGGCGCGTTATAAAATCAAACCTATCGTTCGCATTCCGATTATTCGATAGCGAGTATTCATCACCTAATAGAGCTTGCCATACGGCAATACATCCTGCGTTCCCTTGGCCAATATTGTATGGGTTACCAATATTCCCACTGGCGTTGCCTTTGTTTGTTCCTAAAGGGTAGCCAAATTCATTGACATCAAGTTTTCCGCCACCATAGCCATCTATATTTTGCTGTGCTGCTGGTGTCCCCCCGTTAACTAACCACTGGCTTTGGGTGAACTTAACTGCCGTTTCAAATTGGTCTGCGATGGCTTCCATCTTGGCTTGGTAGGCTTCGTCTTGAAGGTTTAAGAATCGCGGTGCGACTACAACAGCCAGTATCCCAAGAATAACAATTGCAATAATCAGTTCGAGTAAGGTAAAGCCACAAGAATTCCTTTTCTTCATCGCTTGTCTCCATAAAAAAACGCCAGCCGAAGCTGACGTTTAGAGTCTTTATTAATAAAAAGCGTTACTTTTTATTTTGCAGGCTTGTGCGCGTCAGGATTCGTCTTACAAGAACCATCGTTACATTTACCGTATAGGTACAAGCTGTGGTTAGTAAGCGTAACATTGTACTTAGCTGCGATTTCTTTTTGACGTTCTTCAATCACGTCATCTGAAAACTCAATTACTTCACCACAGTCTAAACATACTAAGTGATCGTGGTGATGTTGAGTTGACAGTTCAAATACTGATTTACCGCCTTCGAAATGGTGGCGAGTAACAATACCAGCATCATCAAATTGGTTTAATACACGATAAACGGTTGCTAGACCAATCTCTTCACCTAGATCGATTAGCTTTTTGTACAAATCTTCAGCACTGATGTGCTGGCAGTCTGGCTGCTGAAGTACTTCTAGAATTTTTAGCCTTGGAAGGGTTACTTTTAAGCCCGCATCCTTCAGCGCCTGATTATTATCTGACATATACTTTCCCGTTGGATCATCTGCAGCGATTTAACAGAATTCAATATTCCTACCATTATAGGCGAAGCGTACTGAACATTAAACCACGAACTTCAAAGGGTTAATAGATTCTTTTTGTAAATTAGAAACAGGTCGATTATATTACAGATCAGACCAGTTACATTTTTATAACATTGCATCGCAAAGGCTATGGATAGGTATGAATAAGCGACTTGCCAAGATTTATAAACCAGGGATTGTTAAGTTTGCGCTTAATATTTGGCCGCCATTTTGGGGCTCAGGTATCAAAATCTTACATATTTCTGAAGACTTTCGAACGGTTAACGTTCGTTTGAAGCTCCGTTGGTGGAATAAAAACGCAAATCGTACCCAGTATGGCGGTAGTATCTTCTCGCTTACGGACCCAATTTATTCTCTGATGTTGATGGGCATTTTACGGGAAGAGTATTTTGTGTGGGATAAAGAGGCGAGTATCAACTTCATCAAACCGGGACAGAGTGATTTATTTGCCGAGTTTGAAGTAACAGAAGGAATGCTAGCTGACATTTACCAAATGACTCGTAACGGTGAAAAGTGCTTTCCAGAGTTTATTACCTATGTGAAAGACAAAGAAGGTAACGTTGTATCGGAAGTGCAACGGAAGTTGTATGTGAGGAAGAAACCTCAATATCGAGAAGAAGAGGTCGCAACGGAAGCTTCTTGATAGACAGATACAAAAAGACCTCCAAGGTGGAGGTCTTTTTCAATAGGTTGTACCGTCCTAAATAAGG
>NZ_MDAW01000164.1:0-53553 GCF_002875385.1 Vibrio sp. 10N.222.52.B12
CCGCGATGAACCATAAAAAAGCCGACAGTAAACTGTCGGCTTTCTACTTTCTGAGCCGCTTAGTTGTTTTGAACTAGCGTTAGAGCTTTACGAGAGACTTCGTGAGCCGCTTTAGTTAGGTTTTGCTTCTCTAGTGTGTCTGCTAGGTAAGCATAGTCAGAAACGTCTGAGCGAAGCTTTAGCGCAACTTCGAAATGTTCTTGTGCTTCTTGCCATTTCTCTTGGCGGAAGAAGAAGTGTGCCAATGCACTTTGTGCTGCTGCATTTTCTGGTTCACGTTTCAAGACACCTTCAAGGAAAACAATCACTGGGTGGCTATCTGGTAGGTTTAGCTCTGGCAGCAATTGGTATAGTTCAGGTGTTGGGCTCTTCTTCAGTGCTTCTTTGATCACAGTGAAGGCTTCGGCATCTGCTTTGCGTGAGATGAGCTCGTGAGCAAAACAACCGATCAGGTGAGCGTCTTGTTTTACCTTACGTGGCAGACTGTTCCAGTGTGAGATAAGACCTTCGCTACCTTGTTGCTGAGCCACTTCGTGTAGCAAACCACATTGAGCTTTCTGAATTAGCTCTGCTTGCTCTTCTTCTGTGATCAGTTTGGCTTTACTTAGTTGAGGCATTAGATCGATCAGTGGTTGCCATAGCTTAAGCTGCATGTAAGTAGTTTTTTGCAGGTTAAGAACAATCGAGTTATTCGCGTACTTGCCTTTTAGTGCTTGTAACGTATCGAATGCAGACTCGAACTCGTTATCACGAATGAACTGTTTCGCGCGAGTCAACTCTACTGCTAAGTGCGCATTCTCTTGTTGGCTTGCTAGCTCTAGGTACTGGTCACGCTTTGTTTTGTCACCTTGACCCTGCGCAGCTTCTGACGCTACTAGGTAGCAAAGCAACGGCATGTCGTGATGGTTTGCCCAGCGTGTCACTTTCTTCTCGGCACCTTTCCAGTCCCCTTCAAGTAGCTTGATGATGCCCTCGTTGGTGTAACGACGAGAACGACGCATTTTACGGACGCTAAAGTAGTTCCAAGTGCTTGAGCTTGCGTAAACCAGTTTCTTGACGACATATTCCAATAGGAACAATGCAGCCAGTGCGGCAATCACAAAAATCACTAGGGTAGTGACACTCATCTCAATGGTTTTATTGGCAATTGAGATCAGGACATAGCCTTGTTGGCCTGAGAATTGAGTGCCAACGAATAGACCGGCACCAAGAACAACAAATAGGAAAATAAGACGAACCATTACTTATCCTCCGTACCTGTCATTGTGGTTACTTCACGACGTAAGCGCTCGCGAATGACATCTGATAGCTGGTTTTGACTTTCTAGTTTCGCTGGGTATTCAACTTCGATGTCTTGTTTACTCAACTGGCTCAATGATTTGTTGAACTCTTTAACTGAATTATCATCTTGGTTGAAGAATGCCATTGCCCATTTGTCCGCGGTTTCCAAAGAGGTGGTGTATATTTCCCCTTGTTCTTGGTAAACCGATTTAATCGCTGTTTCGATCTTGGCTTTGATGTTCTCTTTCAAGTAGAAGTGTTGTTGTGGTGAGAGCAACGGAATCACATTGCCATCACGTGTACGGAAGGTAATGAAGTTCTCTGAGAAGTCTTTTAGTGAGGTCATCAGGTTATCTTGCCAGTTTGCAATATCTTCTGATACTTGTTGCTTCTCAACCGCTGCAGCTTCAGGTAGTAATGCATTTGCGAGAGGCAGTTTGTCTACTTGCTGTTGTAGTGCCGTTAAACGCAATACTAGGCCATCACGGTCAACTAGTGGCACAACACGTAGTTTAGTGATGTCGTTTGCCATTGCTTTACGCAAACCTACAAGGCTGGGATCGTTTAGCGCTGCGATACGCTGGTCTGCGCTTTCCATCAATTGAGTAGCACTTTCTACATCATGCTCTAAAAACAGCTTACGACCAGCCAGTTTTACTAGATAGTCAGCTTCTGCTAACAGCCAATCGTTTGGGCGACGGCCTTTCACATCGGCCACTGCCAATTGTAGGCTTTCAATACTTTTTCGTTGCTGACCAAGAACCACTTCAGCTTTGTGCGTTGCTGTCGTCGCTTTTTCTATAGTTTCTTCTTTTACTTGGTTTAGCTCTTGTTTCATTGCTGATTGAGCCTGCTCTAGTTGGCTCTGAAGCTGAGCGATCTGAGTTTGGTATTCTGATTGCTGTTCGAGCATTTTGTATGTCAAACCACCACCAAAAATAAGTGATAAGACGATAGCCACAGTACCCAGCTTCACGCCGCGTTTGCCTTGCTTCTCTTCAAATTCAACTTTGTTTGGTTCTGCTGGTTTGGTTGGTTCAGCAGGCTTTGAGTCTACCTTTTTAGGCTCAGATTCTTGTTGCGGTGTGTCTTTTTCAGCTAGCGGTGCCGATGCAGTTTGTTCGGAAAGGTTTTTATCGTTATTTTTTTGGTCGTTATTTTTACTTGTCATGCCTATATCCTGTGTAGCTAGGGCTGGAGAGCAGCCAGTAATTCTTGGTTGGATGCACTTCCTGTACATCTGACCTGAGAGAAGCCCCTTTGAATTGCGATGTCAGCGATGCGCTGACTGGGGATATACAACTCTTGTTGATTAAGCCAAACCAATTGTTCTGACGTCAATTGGTTGCACAAATAATCCAGTTGTTCACCACTGGTGACGATTATCTGGTCGATTTGTTGGGTTTTCCATAATGAGACACAGCTTACTGGATCGAATGGGATAAATTCTCTCTTATAAGTCTCACTATAGTTAACTTTTGCTCCGCGTCTCACCAATGCATCTTTAATCAGTTCCCGCCCTCCGTTGCCACGAAGGATTAGAACTGTTTGTTTTTCTACATTGTTTAGTTCGGGAAGCTGCAACAAGTGCTCACTATCACTGACTTGTGGATAGTGTACTTTCTGTTGAGTGCATTTGCTCAAATAGTGTGCTGTTTTTTGACCAACGGCAAGGTATATAGCCTGCTTGGGCCATGATTTAGCGTTGTTCTCTAAGATTTTCTCTGCGCATCGCACCGCATGTTGGCTGACTGCAATAATAATTTGCGTATTTTCGATGTATTTGGAGAGGTGCGTATTGCTAAGATCGGCAACGATGTCGATCAATGGATGATGGATTGCAGTAATGCCGTGCCTTTCGAGCAGAGAGCAAAGCGCGATGCCTTGCTCTCCCGGCCGAGTGACCAACACTGCCATGATTATTCGTGTTCTGCGTACAGCTTGGTTAGTATGTCGCGTGCACCGCCTTCAAGTAGCTCGTTAGCCAATTGAACGCCTAGTGCTTCGGCATCGTTGCGGTGACCACGAATTTCACCACGTACAATTAAGCTACCATCAGGCTCGCCAACCAGTGCGCGTAGCCAAATGTTGTCACCGTCAAGCAGTGAGTAACTGCCGATTGGCACCTGACAACCGCCTTCAAGGGTCAGGTTCATCGCACGCTCACAACGTACGCGATCTGCCGTATCTTGGTGGTTTAGTGGCTCAAGTAGTTTAAGTAGACGTTCGTCATCCACACGACACTCAATACCTACAGCACCTTGGCCTACCGCCGGCAGCGATTGCTCTGGCTCGATAAAGCTACGAATGCGCTCTTCTAGCTCAAGGCGCTTCAGACCTGCTGCGGCAAGAATGATGGCGTCGTATTCCCCTGCATCTAGCTTACCTAGGCGAGTGCCTACGTTGCCACGTAATTCTTTGATAACTAGGTCTGGGCGGTATTCTTTTAGCTGACACTGACGACGCAGGCTACAAGTACCTACAACTGCGCCTTGTGGCAGCTCATCAATGTTATTGTAAGTGTTAGAAACGAATGCATCACGTGGGTCTTCACGTTCACAAATCGTCACCAAACCAAGACCTTCAGGGAAGTCTACTGGTACATCTTTCATTGAGTGCACCGCAAGGTCCGCACGACCTTCAAGCATCGCCACTTCTAACTCTTTAACGAACAAGCCTTTACCACCAACTTTTGCTAGCGGCGTATCCAAAATGATGTCGCCTTTGGTCACCATAGTGACGAGTTCTACCTCAAGACCTGGATGAGCGGCTTGAAGTGCGTCTTTTACAAAGTGTGCTTGCCATAGAGCAAGAGGGCTTTTTCGAGTTGCAATGCGAATTGGCGTGGATTGTGTCATGGTCTTCTCAATGCTGTTTAAGTTTTGCTTAATCGTAACACTCAACGCGTGAAAATCTTAATGTTAGTTAGGCTTCTCTTGGTGTCATGAATGGAATTACATTGCATTATGGAAATAGTGTGACTGGATTCTCATTTAGACTAAGGACTATTATTAGTTAGAGGCGAATACGAGCGACACTACTGCGCTATCAATTTTGCGACTAGTGTGGGGTTTTGAAACCGCAACTATTTGCGGGTGGAAATCTTTACCAACTCTGATGAAAGTGTTAAATTGATCACGTTTTTAGACCTTTTTGGTTTAAAACGTCAGCAGATTTTCGTGATTGTTCAACCAAGGAACTTCCCTTGCAGGCTTACACCCAAAAACTTATTCAGCGACTAGATAACCTGAACCAGCAACGGATCGACCGTGCGCTGGCGCTTATGGATTCGCAAAGCCAGCAAGTCTTCCACTTGATTCCTGCCTTGTTGAACTACAACCATCCTGTTATTCCTGGCTACTACGATGCTGACGTACCTTATGGTGTGTTTGGTCTAGAGCTGAACGAACTCCAACAACGATTCCTTGATGATACTCAACTGACGATTGGGCAAGCGCTCAAGACAGCAGAGCTACCTGCGATCTTAGGTTTGTACACTATGGGCAGTACCTCTTCTATTGGTCAAAGTACTTCAAGTGATTTGGATATTTGGGTGTGTATCTCACCGGAGATGGATAACGACCAACGCGAGCTGCTGACCAACAAATGCTTGCTGATCACCGACTGGGCTCAAAGCCAAGGTGTGGAAGCGAACTTCTTCTTAATGGATGAAGAGCGTTTTCGTAGCAACCATTCTGAAGAGATGACTGGCGATAACTGTGGTTCTTCTCAGCATTTATTATTGCTGGATGAATTCTACCGTTCTGCTGTTCGTCTGGCTGGACAGCGTTTGTTGTGGCAAATCGTGCCACCAGAAATGGAAGAGTGTTACGACGAGTACGTTGCACAGCTTTGTAAAGATGGCTATATCAATTGTGATGAGTGGATCAACTTTGGTCAGCTTAACCGCATTCCTGCTGAAGAGTACTTTGGCTCGAACTTGTGGCAACTGTATAAGAGTATCGATTCTCCTTACAAATCCGTGTTGAAAGCGATCTTGCTTGAAGCTTACTCGTGGGAATACCCGCACACACAGCTTCTTAGCATCGACACTAAACGTCGCTTCTTTGCCCATGAGCCTGACTTGTACGGCATGGATGCATATTATTTGATGCTAGAGAAAGTAACGCGTTACCTAGAGCGAATCCAAGACGACACACGTTTGGATTTAGTTCGCCGCTGTTTCTACCTTAAAACCCATGAAAAACTGTCTCGTGAACCTGATGTAGGCTCTGTAGCTTGGCGTCGTGAAGCCTTGAGCGACATGATTGCGAAATGGGATTGGGATGAAGCGGTACTGGCAGAACTCGACGATCGCCGTAACTGGAAAGTAGAACAAGTGAAAGTGGTGCACCATGCATTGTTGGATGCTTTGATGCAAAGCTACCGTAACTTGATTCAGTTTGCGCGTCGTAACGACATTACTTCGGCGATCAGCCCGCAAGACATCAGTATTCTTGCTCGTAAGCTGTACGCGGCATTCGAAGTGCTGCCGGGTAAAGTTACCTTACTTAACCCGCAGATCTCTCCAGATCTTCATGAGCCAGACTTGAGTTTCATCGAAGTAAAAGAAGGTGGAGTGAACAAGTCAGGTTGGTACTTATACAAGCAGCCTTTGATTGCACACCGTATTCTTGGTCAGCCTTGCCTTGAGCACCATGAGTATTTGAGTAAGTTGGTTTCTTGGGCGTTCTTCAACGGTTTGATTACCGAGTCAACGCGTTTGCACGCGGTGGTGCGTGAGGCGCAGTTAGACATCGATAAGTTCTACCAAATGGTGAGTGACCTACGTAACACCTTCTCGTTACGCAAGCGTCGCCCAACCATGCAAGCGTTGGGTAGTCCGTGCGAAATTAGTCAGATGGCGATGTTCATCAACTTTGAAAATGACCCAACGGCAGAGCTGTCTGGTCGCTCACTCAAAGTGGATGTGAAGAACACTGATATCTTCAGCTTTGGTCCTGAGCAAATTAATTTGGTCGGCAGTGTCGATTTGGTTTATCGCAACTCATGGCACGAAGTGCGTACCCTGCACTTCAAAGGCGAAACCGCGATGTTGGATGCATTGAAGACCATTCTTGGCAAAATGCACCAAGATGCGATTCCGCCAGAATCGGTGGATGTATTCTGTTACGCGAAGAACATGCGTGGCGTGATGCGTAATATGGTTTACCAACTGTTAGCTGAGTGTATCGACTTACGTTTGAAGCCTGTTGAGCAAGAGAAACGCCGTCGCTTTAAAGCCATACGTCTTGCCAACCAAACTTATGGTTTGTTCTTTGAGCGTCGTGGCGTATCGGTTCAGAAGCTCGAGAACTCAGTTGATTTCTACCGCAGCATTTCAACTAACAAGCTGAAAGGTTCGCCGCTGTTGATGCTGGATCGTGAGCAAGAGTACCAGCTACCAGAAGTCGTAGATGGCTTTGCGAGTGAAGGTTTAGTGCAGTTCTTCTTTGAAGACACTGACGATGGTTTCAATATTTACGTATTAGATGAGTCAAACCAAGTTGAGGTTTACCACCAATTCAGTGGTTCTAAAGATGAAATGATTGCGTCAGTGAACAGCTTCTACACCTCGGTGAAAGATGATAGTCGTGTATCGTCAAAGTTTATTAACTTTAATTTGCCGCAGTACTACCAAATCATTCATCCGGAAGAAGGGAATACCTACATTATCCCTTACCGTAATGATGGCTGTACGCCAACTCGTCCAACTAAAGCGGTAAATGCGTAAAACGAATAATAAAAAAGAGCACCTCGGTGCTCTTTTTTCATTTAGGTGACTGGTCGTCACAAATACTCATTTGGCTTATGGCCAATCAATGGTTTCGCCAGCGTGCTTTTCACACTCTTCTTTCACCATTTCAAACAGTTCCATACCTGTTTTTGAGCAAGTCCATTTGTTCTCGAGTAGCTTGAAATGGAAGCCACCAGATTTCGACGCTAACCAAATCTCATGCATTGGCTCTTGGCGGTTAATGATGATTTGGCTGCGGTCTTCAAATTCTAATGTCATTACGTTGCCAGTGACTTCGTAATCAATGTCTGCGCCTGATTCATCGATGGATTCTTCGATGATTTGCATCTGTGCGTCCACCAGTTGATGAAATTCAGTATCGTTCATCCGTCTATCCTATTGCTTTTCCTGAGTGTGGTGCGATTATAGGGGGCATTGGTTTAATAATCACGATATGCAAAATGAAAAAATTACTTACTGTGTTGTTTGTGATGGTTGCAGCGACACTGGCCGGTTGCGGCCAATCAGGCTCACTTTACATCCCAGATGACGCTCAACAAAACGAGCAGTCACAATAATCAGCCACACCTTAGGGTGAAAACAGGGTTTAGCAGTCGAATTAATTAAGGGAAGCGAATTTTGGATTACTTCAACTATCAGGATGATGGCCAGCTTTGGGCCGAAGACGTCTCACTCCACGATCTTGCCGAGCAGCATGGCACTCCTCTTTATGTTTACTCACGTGCAACGCTAGAGCGTCACTGGAATGCGTTTGATAGCGCTGTGGGTCAGCATCCTCATCTTGTTTGTTATGCAGTAAAAGCAAACTCCAACCTTGGCGTATTGAATGCACTGGCTCGTTTAGGCTCAGGCTTTGATATTGTATCGGGTGGTGAGCTTGAGCGTGTTATCGCGGCTGGCGGTGATGCGAAGAAGGTTGTGTTCTCAGGCGTTGGTAAAACGCCGGCAGAAATGAAACGCGCACTGGAACTGGGCATTAAATGCTTCAACGTGGAATCAGAACCTGAGCTAGAGCGTTTGAACAAAGTCGCGGGCGAGCTAGGTGTGGTTGCACCGATTTCTCTACGAATTAACCCTGACGTAGACGCAAAAACGCACCCTTATATTTCGACTGGTCTGCGTGACAACAAGTTTGGCATCGCTTTTGACCGTGCTCCGGCAGTATATAAATTTGCTCAGAGCTTACCAAATCTCAATGTGCAAGGTATCGACTGCCACATTGGTTCTCAGCTGACTGAGATTGAACCTTTCATCGACGCAACAGATCGTCTATTAGCGTTGATTGATGACTTGAAAGCACAAGGCATCAACATTCGTCATCTGGACGTTGGTGGTGGTCTAGGCGTGGTATATCGTGATGAATTGCCACCACAGCCTTCGGATTACGCGAAAGCGTTGCTAAGCCGATTAGAGAACCACCAAGAGCTAGAGCTGATCTTCGAACCAGGTCGTGCGATTGCAGCGAATGCGGGTATTTTGTTAACGCGCGTGGAATTCCTAAAACACACTGAGCACAAAAACTTTGCCATTATTGATGCGGCAATGAACGATTTGATGCGTCCAGCACTTTACCAAGCATGGCAAGATATCGTGCCAGTCTCACCACGAGCAGGTGAAGCACAAACTTACGATTTGGTGGGGCCTATCTGTGAAACTGGCGATTTCTTGGGCAAAGATCGAGCACTAGTACTGCAAGAAGGTGATCTACTCGCGGTTCGCTCTGCAGGCGCCTATGGTTTTGTGATGTCTTCGAACTACAATACGCGTACCCGAGCGGCGGAAGTAATGGTGGATGGTAACCAAAGCCATCTTGTTCGCCAGCGTGAGGAGCTGACCAGTTTGTGGCAGCTGGAACAGATTCTACCGGAGTAACACACAACAAATGCATTTCCACTTTTCCAAAATGCACGGTTTGGGCAACGACTTTATGGTCGTCGACTGCATTACCCAAAACGTGTTTTTCTCCCAAGACTTGATCCGTCGTTTGGCGGATCGTCACACGGGCGTTGGCTTTGACCAACTGCTCGTGGTTGAAGCGCCGTATGATCCAGAAACCGACTTCCACTACCGCATTTTTAATGCCGATGGTAGTGAAGTTGAGCAGTGTGGTAATGGCGCTCGTTGTTTTGCGCGTTTTGTGCGTTTGAAAGGACTGACCAATCGATACAGCATTAGTGTTAGTACCAAGAAAGGTAAGATGATTCTTGATGTTGAAGACGATGGTGATGTAACGGTAAATATGGGCGTGCCTGAATTTGAACCAAGCAAGATCCCTTTCAAAGCGAAGCAAAAAGAGAAAACCTACATCATGCGAGCAGGTGAAAAAACCTTGTTCTGCGGTGCCGTAAGCATGGGCAACCCTCATGTTGTGACGGTGGTTGATGATGTTGATACGGCTGAGGTGGAAGCGCTTGGTCCATTGCTTGAGTCACATGAACGCTTCCCTGAGCGTGTGAATGCAGGCTTTATGCAGGTAGTGGATCGCAACAACATCCGTTTGCGTGTGTATGAACGTGGTGCGGGTGAAACCCAAGCTTGTGGTAGTGGGGCTTGTGGTGCCGTTGCGGTTGGCATTTTGCAAGGTCTTCTGGACGAGAACGTGAAAGTTTCCCTTCCGGGTGGTGACCTACGCATCTCTTGGCAAGGCCCAGGCAAACCATTATTTATGACCGGTCCTGCAACGCACGTATTTGATGGTCAATTGTCGTGCTAGTTGAAGAGCAGGAGAGTCAAGTCTCAGAAGTTGAAGCGGATGCTCTGACGGCGGAAGTCGTTGCGCAGTACTTAAAAGACCATCCAGATTTCTTTGTTCAGCGTCCTGAACTGATCGACCGTTTATCGATGCCGCATGTTGATTTGGGCACAGTTTCTTTGGTTCATATTCAAATGAACCGTCAGCGTCAGCGTATTGAAGAACTGGAAGAAGAGATCACGACACTGATGTCGTTGGCGGCAAATAACGATCGCACCTTCTACGAATTCATGGATTTGCAAGGGCAAATCCTCAAGTGCGGTGACTTCAAGCAGGTCATCAACGCCATTGAACTCAAAGCCAAAGATCTTGGTTTGAAGGCGTATGTGCGCCTATTGAGCCAGTGTGATGCTGCGACTCAATTGAGTAAGGAAAGCTACCAACGTTTTGCTACCAATCACTTAAACGGAAAAGACGCTTACTTAGGCCGTTTACGTAAAGTGGATCGCGAGGCGTTGTTTGGGAATATGGATGTTCCAGAAATGGGTTCCTATGTGGTGTTGCCACTCGTGAAAAAGCAGACGCTTGGCGTACTGGCATTTTCTAGCGAGGATGGCGGTCACTTCCAACCAGATATGGACACCTTGTTTTTGCGTCACCTATCCTTAGTAGTGGCACATCTCGCTCAAACATTGGTATGGCAAAGTCACCATGACGACAACTCCCAACACTCCTCTGCCAAATAGTCTTCAAAAGCCTCTTGAACGCTTCTACGAATTCTTGCGAAGCGAAAAGGGGCTTAGCCTGCACACCCAACGCAACTACAAACAACAATTGGAAACCATGGCTCACCACTTGGCTGAGATGGGGTTGAAAGATTGGTCACAAGTCGATGCGGGTTGGGTGCGTCAATTGGCAGGTAAAGGCATGCGTGAAGGCATGAAAGCCAGCAGCTTAGCGACGCGCTTATCTTCTCTACGCAGCTTTTTCGATTTCCTGATCCTACGTGGAGAAATGTCAGCGAACCCAGCCAAAGGGGTTTCGGCGCCACGTAAGAAACGTCCACTACCAAAGAACCTCGATGTGGATGAAGTAAACCAATTGCTTGAAGTTAACGAGGACGACCCGTTAGCGGTGCGCGATCGCGCCATGATGGAGCTAATGTACGGCGCTGGTCTGCGTTTGGCCGAGTTGGTCAGCATTGATGTTCGTCATGTTCAATTGCGCAGTGGAGAGTTGCGTGTGATTGGTAAAGGCGACAAAGAACGTAAAGTCCCGTTCTCTGGTATGGCAACAGAATGGGTCGGTAAGTGGTTGCGTGTGCGTGGTGATTTAGCTGCGCCGGGTGAGCCAGCGTTGTTTGTGTCTAAGCTGGGTACGCGAATCTCGCATCGCAGCGTGCAAAAGCGCATGGCGGAGTGGGGGCAGAAGCAATCTGTCGCGAGCCACATCAGCCCGCACAAACTGCGTCACTCGTTTGCGACCCACATGTTGGAATCGAGCAATAACTTACGTGCGGTGCAAGAGTTATTGGGGCACGAAAACATCTCCACCACCCAAATCTATACCCACTTGGATTTCCAACATTTAGCGCAAGCTTATGATCAGGCGCATCCAAGAGCGCGTAAGAGAAACGACGACAAGTCGGATTAATCAAGGAATCCCATGAAATTCTACCGCCGTATTGCGCCTGTAAAGGCGATGACGTTTGACCTTGATGACACTCTCTATGACAACTACCCAGTGATAGTTCGTATGGAGCGTGAGTTATTATCTTGGCTTCAACACTATCATCCGGCGGTCGCTCATATGGATAAAGCCGATTGGTTTGCACTCAAGCAACGTGTCGTGCAGCTACAACCTGAGCTGAAGAGTGACGTCACTTTGTGGCGTTTAAGGCAGCTCAAGCAAGCCTTCTCCCAAGTGGGTTACGATAACGAAGCGTCCCATGCCGCAGCGCAAGCCGCAGTAGAGGTTGCTTTAGATTGGCGTAACCGTTTTGAAGTACCACAGCAAAGCCTCGATGTACTTGCTGAACTGGGGCAAGAAATCCCGCTGGTAGCAATCACCAACGGCAATGTGGATTTAGATCGAATTGGTCTAACGCCTTATTTCCAACAAGTACTGAAAGCAGGGCCGGATGGTCGTGCGAAGCCGGCGCCGGATATGTTCAGTAAAGCACAGCGGTTTCTGGATTTGCCAAGTGAACATATTCTTCATGTCGGTGACCACTTAGTAACAGATATTCAAGGCGCGAAACTCGCGGGTTTTGCCGCATGCTGGTTTAATGATATGAATAAAAATGTCATTACTCAGGCAAAAACGCGAATGTTACCTGACATTGAAATCAATAACTTGCAGTCGTTACTCGCGCTTTTGTAATCGCTTTCGCATTAATCCATTCAATCTTAATTCTGACCCTAGAAAAGCCGCCTAAAGCCACGTAAATTACTCTCATCAAAGTAAAATAATAAAACCACTTTCATGTGGTGTGGCTTGATGACGGCAGTGGTAGGGTAAATGCGAGCATTCTCTCAACTGGTTCAAAATGTGGATCAGCTTAATGACTTTTTAGTCACTTCTCAGTGTTGTGCAGATAAACGTTATCTGGTGCAACTCTTATCCACCCAATCACGCGACTCCGCCGTCTCGCTCGCACGGGCAATACTCGAAAGATTACCCAACACGCACATCATAGGTCACAGCACTCGTCACGTTATCTTGGAAGGTGAAATCATTAACCATGGTTGCTTAGTGTGTGTGATGGAGTTTGAGCAAACCACGCTAACGTCTGCGGTTCAGCATTATTCCTTCTCGCCAGATATCGATGGCTACGATCTCAAGCAAGCTTTACAGCTACAAGATAACTCCAAAGCCATTATTAGCTTTTCTGTCCAAATCGAACGCCGTGATTATCCGGTGTATCGCGTATTTGATGCCGACGGTCCGAAGGTTTCTGGCGGCTTGGCTCAAACCATCGATGACGGTTGTTGGGTTCTGCATCAAGACCAAGTTTATGACGAAGCGGTTGTCGCGGTTGCCTTGCACAGCGATACCTTGAAAACATGGACGAGCGCGTATTCTGAGTGGAACCCGATTGGCATGCCGCACAAGGTTACTCACGCCAAAGGGACGCGTTTGTATCGTTTGGGGGAGCGTAAAGCGCTGGAAGTGTACAAACATTACCTTGCTGATGGGCACGACCTGACGCTTAATCAACTGCTGAATTTCCCACTTTATCGAGAATCCATTGGGCGCAAAGAGGTGTGTGCCGTGACGGAAATCCATCCCGACGGCAGCATGAGCTTTGATCGCCCTTGGTGTTTGGGTGATGAAGTGCAGTTTTGTTACAACCATCCTTCGTTAACGCTTGAGCAAGTTCGCCATGGGGTAGTGGGGCTTTCCATGCATCAGCCTGAAGCAGTGATGATTTATAACTGCGCATCGCGACTTGATTTTATTGATAGCAGCGATGAAGTTCGCGCCTTCACGGACATTTCCCACACGTCGGGCAGTTACTGCATGGGCGAGTTGTACGGCGAGAATCACCAACAAGAAATTCTGCACCATAGCCTGACTTACTTGGCGATGCGTGAAGGGGATGAAGTTACCGCGCTTAACATGCCACAGCAAGAAGTGAGCACTTCTATCTCTCCCTTGTTTAGTCTGATTCGCAATGCGATTGGCGATCTAAACAACATGAATACTCACATGGGCTATCAACTCGACCGCCAAGCGAAAAAGCTAGAACAGAGCTTCCGCCGAGATAGTCGTACAGGATTACAAAACCGCGTTGCGCTGCAAGAACGTTTGGTCAGCATTGATACCGATGAGCATTTACTGACGCTCAAACTGCTTAACTTTAGCCACATTAACGAAAAGTACGGCTATCGCGTTGGCGATCAACTGTTGAAAGACTTGTCGATGCACTTTAGCAATCGCCTACGCAAGCGCCTTGGTAAACCAGCTGCGCTGCAACTTTATAGCATTGGTGTTGGTGAGTGGGCGTTCTTATTTAAAGCTGACACCAGCAGTGAAGCGATCAAGCAACACTTTACTCGCTTTGCTGACGCGGTCGAGCAAACCAACTTTGAACCAAGTGGCTTACGAGACATTGATTACCTTTCGATTTCATTGTGCGGTGGCTTGGTTAGCCGTCGTGATTTCCCAACGGCATCGCCGGATGAATTGCTCCTCAAAGGCATTGAAGCACGAAGAGCAGGGGTGCGCAGTAATACGCACATCTGTAATGCCAAAGATATTGAGGTCAATGAAGATGTGCGAAAAGAGCAGTTGGGTTGGCTAAGCTGTGTGAGCCGCGCCATCCTCAAGCAGAACATCATCACCTACAGTCAGCCAATTGTGCACGCTTATAACCATCGTCCTGCGAGCCAAGAGTGTTTGGTACGCATCATGGAAGAGGATGGTAGCATCATTGCGCCGGGGCGTTTCTTACCCATCATTTCTGATACGCATTTGTACACGCGTTTGAGCCGTCACATGATTCGTTCAACGCTCAACTACATGCAAGACCAGCATGGTGACTTCTCAATTAATTTGTCACCTCAGGATTTACTCAGCGATAAAACCTTGATGTTGCTTGAACATGCTATTACCCAGCTCAATGACCCAAGACGTATTGGTTTAGAAGTGTTGGAATCAGAGCAAATCAAAGATTACGGAAGGATGATTGAGGTGTGCAGCCACTTTAGAAGCCTAGGCGCACGCATCATTGTTGACGACTTTGGTTCGGGGTATTCCAATATTGATGAGATCCTCAAATTAGAGCCAGAAGTAATTAAGCTCGATGGCAGTTTGATTCGCTACATCGACAAAGACCAAAAGCAGCGCAAGATTGCCTCGCAGTTGGTGCGTTTGTGTCAGGTGTTTAACGCCAAGACCGTCGCTGAGTTCGTGCACAACAAAGAGGTGTGCGACATTGCGCAGGACATGGGGGTGGACTATCTGCAAGGTTATTATTTGGGTGAACCGACACGTTTGTTTTAATGTAGCTTTGCTCTAATTGAGCTTAAGAGCTCTAAAGTTTTGTTTCACGTGAAACAGCATCCAATAAAAAACGCAGCGTTAGAGCTGCGTTTTTTTGATTCTTAAGAATGTTAGGCTTTGAACTCGTGACCACTTTTCTCGGCTTGGAAACGAGGAAGGTATTGCTCGAAGAAGTTCAGCATCTGTTTCTGGTTTTGCTCTTCACCAAGTTGCCCGATCAATTGGGCAGCCACTTCAAAGGTACATAAATTGCCTTCTTGTTGGTTGCGGCGCAGTTGATACTGGGAATCGGCTTGAGTGGCTAAGCCCATCATAGCGACGCCCTCTAGCCAACGGCTTTTATTGATCATCTTGCGCGCCTCTTGCCAAGTCGCATCAAGAATGATGTACAGCGGTCGTTTGCTTTGCTCGTTAGTTTGTTGCTGCACTTGTTCAAGTGTCAGGCTCTCTTCACTTGGGAATAGCAGTACTGGCAGTAGGCTTGGATTCGCTAGCGTTTCTAATAACTCCGCTGGTGGTGTTTTTCGGTCCCAAACGACTTGAGTGACATTCAGTTGGCACTGGGCGAGCAGTTTGCCAGTGTTGGTATCGCGCGTCAGTTCATTAGGGTGCATTAACAGCATCAGCGAGTGTTCACTGCTTAACTTGGGCAGCAGTGAACAGATGCAGTTGAACTGGAAGCCACAATGTGGACAAGGCTGCGCCATTACAAGCGCACTCCATCACGAACAGGGCTGATGCCATCTGAGAACAGACGCACACCGCTGACTTGTTCTTTGCTCGCTTTTGGCGCCAAGCTTGGGTTGATTGGGTAGCTTACGCCTGTGTATAGCATCACGTATTGCCCCGGTGTTGCACCGCCTCCGCTGACATTGAAAATCAGGTCACGCCAGCCGTGCGAGGTTTGTTGACCAAGCATAATTGGGCTTTGCACTAGCGTCATACGGCTGTTGAAGCGCCACTCTTTCTCGTAGTTTTCGAAGACGAGTAGAGTACAACCGCCAGAGCCACACCAATCAAGTTGCACCAGTAATTCTTCATCACCATCGCCATTCAGATCGTAGGTCAGCCAACGGTATTGGTTATTGCTTGGGTTGGTTTGATTAATGAAAAAGTAGTTACGTACCGCCGCATCCACTTTTGAATTAAATTCGGCACTGGATGGAATGTCCGCAGCTGCAATTGGCGCACTACCGCGTTCAGGCGCTTCTTGCTCAATGCCTGAGTTACGCACTGTTGCTGGGTATAGCACTAAGCCGCCATCGGCAATGGGATAAACCAAATTGCCCACTTTCTCTTTGACTGCTTTCAGCTGGTTGCCTTCGCGAGTAAATAGGCGCTCGGTCATTAAGCGTTGTTGCTGGTGGTGAGTCATCAATACTTGTACTTGCGATGGGCTCAGTTGTTGCCAGTAGCCGCGTTCAATCAATGGCGGTTGTCCGTCTGAATAGCTGTATTTGGTGATGGCACTGTGGTCGCTGTTGAGTGTCATTTGCACTTCGAAGCCTTGTGACTGGGTCGACGTCGCGACGTAAGTGTTCACCCACTCGAGTGTTGAATCTACGTTGGCCGCCATACCGCAGCCTTGGTAGGTTTTATCGTCATGCGCTAGTGTCGCTTTCCAGCCGTAGAGAGAGTTGCTCATGGTGTCTGAACACAAGTTCTCGGTCATGCGCAGTTCGCCGTCATCCAGTTGGTAAGTACGCTGACGAGGTTGCAATTTACTGCTGTCGATTTTTAGCGTTTGTGTCGACTTGCCCATTTGCTGGAACTTGAGTGTGTTGCTTTCAAAGCTGGCTGACCACGATGGCTCGTTACCAAAGACTCGTGTTGGTTTACTGGTTTGTTTGCAGCGTTGTGGGTTTTCTGTGGTGAGGAAGTTTACTTGCTCTACTACGAAGTTCGCGTCGAAGTCTGCAGAGAAACCATCAACACCAGGAGGATTGAGATGACCAATCACCTCTCCATACATGGTTTGATAAGGTTCATTGGTTAATGCGATGGCTCGTTGCACCTGTTGTGGTGACAATTGCAACCAATATTGTTTGTCGCTACCACAAGGTGTGATGTACTGGCTTTCATGCCCAATCACGACTTCACCACGCAGCATAAAGGTTTGAGGTAAGATGGTTTCAGGCTTATCTAAGGACGCAGGCGGAGTGGTTGGTGCGTCTGCATCGGACTGCTGTGGTTGCATGCTACATGCTTGCAGCACCAGCAGTGTGGCTAATGCCACTGGGTTTTTCAAAGCCTTCATGTTATATCTTCCTCATTACTCAATCTGCATCGGATGGCATTATGGCATATTGGTTATTTAAAACAGAACCAGATACCTTTTCTATTGACACGCTTCGAACCCAAAAGGTTTCATGTTGGGAGGGAGTTCGTAATTATCAGGCGCGTAATATGATGCGTGACCAAGTTAAATTGGACGACTTGGTGCTGATTTACCATTCCTCTTGTAAGAACGTGGGTGTGGCAGGTATTGCCAAAGTGACCCGTGAAGCGTATCCCGATCATTTCCAGTTTGACCTTGAGAGCGATTATTACGATCCAAAATCCGACCCAGAAAATCCGCGTTGGATAATGGTGGATATTGAGTTTGTGCGTAAGACTGAACGCTTGATTCCGTTGTCGGTCATGAAGGCGATGCCAGAGCTAGAAAACATGCCATTAGTGAAACGCGGCAATCGCTTATCGATCATGCCGGTGAGCGAAGAAGAGTGGCAAGCAATCCTCGGTAAAGAGAAGTTGCCGAGTCAGCGATAAAAGAAAAAGGGCTGCATAGTACAGCCCTTTGTGATTTTGCCGATAACCTGCTGTTGGTAGCCAATACAGGTTATAGCAGATGATCTTGCAGGTAGTGTGCAACCGCATCGTCGGCGTTGCTGCCGATCACTTCATTGTTTGGTAGTGCTTTCATCACTTTCTCGTGAGAGGTGCCCATCACCAAACCTTTACCCGCCATCGATAGCATTTCTACGTCGTTCATGCCGTCACCAAACGCAATGGTGTTTTCTAGTGTCAAACCAATTGATTCTGCCACTGCTTTTAGAGCGTCACCTTTAGAAACACCCGCACTCATTACTTCCAGACACCAAGGTGTTGAGAATGCGATGTTTAGTCGATCGCCAAACTGTTCACGCAGCTTCGTTTCGAAGGTAACAAGGTGTTCATGGTCTTGCGCTGGGTGGGTGAAGAACACTTTTGCAATGCCGTCTGTTGGCGCATTGTCTTGGTCGTACAACTTGTAAGTGAACTCTTCGTGGAAATCACGCAGTTGTTCGTCGTCTTTGTTCAGCAACCAGTCGTCATTTTGGTACATGTGGATAAGTATTTCAGGATCCGTTTTGATCGTGTCGATCACTGGCTGCACCAAATCTTCCGGTACGTTCTGGCTGTACATCTCTTGATCATTCTGGTCGTGCACACGAGCGCCGTTTGAAGTGATCATGTAAGCCGGAATACCTACCGTGCGACGAATGCTTGCGACGTCTACGTGGTGGCGACCCGTTGCAAAGACAAATGTGTAGCCTTGTTCATGCAGCGCTTTGAGCGTCTCTTTCGAGTAAGCGCTTAGCTGGTGGTTTGGTGCGAGTAAAGTGCCATCCAGATCTGAGGCAACGATTTTAGTGATCTCTTTGCAAGGTAGCGATGTGCTCATGAAGCCCTCGTAAACGGTTCGGATAGAGTAGAACAGGTTGATTGCACACGGAGCGCAGTAGATTGACTAGGTCGTACTGCTCCGAGTGCGGGGAACGTGATGAAGTTTACGCCAAAATAAGGAGGAAAAAGAGGGTAAATCGCAGACCTCGTATTTCCTCTTTAATTCATTTTATGCGCTTTGAGCACGCATAAAGGAAAAGACAGCGTCCAGAGCTTGGTTACGATACTGGTCTTTTTCGAACAAAATTTCGTGCTCTGCACCAGCAATCGAAACTAGGCTGGCATTGGGGTTGGTCTTACTTAGCTTATCGATAAAGCGTTGCTGCGCGGCGTTACTCACGATGCGATCGCTACCTGACTGAACCAATAAAACCGGAACTTTAATTTGGCGTGTCAGCAAAATACATTGCTTGGCAGCCATTAACCCTTGCCAAACCCAGCGAGTGCTTGGCCCCCCGACTTGCAGTTCGGGCTTGTCGTTGTATAAACCACGGAACCAATGATAGCGATCGTAGCTTTGGCTAAGGGGGTTATCTTCAAACGGTTTTGTGTAATACGCTTTATGTCCCGGAGCATAGCTAGGCTTTGTCGAAACTGCCGCTAAGATTTGACTGACCGGAATCGCGATAGGGCTGAGATACCAAGGTAGGTTGATACCAAACATTGGAGAACTCAGAATCAAACCATCAAAGTTGTGTTCTGGATGTGTTTGCAGGTAGCGCGTGGCAATTGCACCGCCCATTGAGTGAGCAATGATAAAGCGTTGCTGGTATCCGCTTAAATCAAGCTGCTGCAGCACTAATTCCATATCTTCAATGTAATCATTAAAGTCATAGACGTGACCCATGTCTGAGTCTGAAATTAGGCGATCTGATAAACCTTGTCCTCGGTGGTCAAACGAATAAACGTCATAACCTTGTCGGTACAGGTCGTAGAACAGTTCTTGGTATTTCCAGGAAGCTTCAATGCGACCGTTAACGATCAGCACGGCTTTTGTGTGCTCAGGATTGGTGAGTTTGCACCAGTAGATTTTCTTTTTCTCTGTCCCTTTTACAAAGCCTTCTTGGCGTTCTTGCCAAAGTGCTGCGATTGGACCACCTATTGCTTGCTCAAATAAAGTCTCTTGAGTATAAGTCAAAGGTGAATGGTTAATAGCCATTAGTCGATTACCTAAAGATACGTTGTTACCGCGACGTATCATCGAAGAATTATTGAGGAAATGCAATGGATACCCATGTTTGGTTAGCCTATGTGGTAACAGCAATTGTTTTTAGTCTGGCTCCGGGATCTGGTACCGTCAACTCGATCAGTAATGGTCTGAGTTACGGCACGCGTAAGTCATTGGGTGCTATCGTTGGTTTACAGATTGGTTTGGCAATTCATATTGCTTTGGTTGGCGCTGGCATTGGTGCTTTAGTCGCGCAATCGGCAACGGCATTTACTGTGATCAAATGGGTTGGTGCAGCTTACCTTGTGTGGCTTGGCATTCAAAAGTGGCGTGATACATCCGGCTTGGTTGCGACCGAAAGTCACCAAACCATGTCAGGTACTTCTCTGTTGTACAAAGCCATTCTTATCAACCTGACTAACCCGAAATCGATCGTATTCTTGGTGGCACTGTTTCCACAATTTATTGACCCAGCGAAAGACCAACTGACTCAGCTGTTGGTTTTGGGTGTGACCACAGTGACCATTGATGCGTTTGTGATGCTGGGTTACACCAGTTTAGCCGCACAAATGGGACGCTTTATTCGCTCAGATAAGATCATGGGCAAAATTAATAAAGTATTCGGTTCAATGTTCATGGGATGTGGTGCATTATTAGCGGCAGCTAAGTAACAAGTTATAAAAAGCACAATAATTTCGAATGAAAAATGCGTATGTCGCCCGCCAGCCTATCTTTAATCGAAAAAGACAGACGCTGGGATATGAGTTGTTGTTCCGTGATGGTGAAAGTAATGCCTATCCTGCACACATCGATTCAAACAGGGCGACATACCGATTGATAGTAGAGAACTTTCTCTCTGTCGGAACCAATCCTCTGATTGCATCTTCACGATGCTTCATCAATTTTCCTCACCAAAGTTTGCTGCGTCGGCTGCCAAGAAGCTTGCCGAAAAACAAAATCGTGGTTGAGGTACTCGAAACCTGCCAACCAACCGATGAGCTGCTTGAAGCCATTCGCGAACTGTACCGTGAAGGCTATTTGATTGCGCTTGATGACTTCACGTTGACTGACGAATGGCGTCGTTTCTTACCGTATGTCCATATCGTGAAACTCGATATCATGGCGATGGGGCTAAAAAAGGCATGCGACTTAGTTAAGAAGCACACTAAAAAGCGCACCAAATACCATTTCTTAGCTGAGCGAGTAGAAACCGAAGCTGAGTTTGAAGCGACCAAAGAGGCAGGCTTTAAATTCTTCCAAGGCTACTTCTTCAGTAAGCCAGAAGTGATGCAGACTAAATACGTGAGCCCCGAGCAAGTTCTGGCGCTTAAGTTATTTAGAGAAGTGTGTGTTCCCGATCCTGACTTCGACCGGATTGAAAACATCATTACCCAAGATGTCACGCTGTCGTACAAGCTACTGCGTTTTGTGAATACGCAATCGACCACGTTAGAAGTGACCATCACTTCATTCCGTCAAGCGTTGATTTATTTGGGGCAAGAGAAACTCAAAATGTTTGTCTCGTTAGTGGTAGCGTCTTATATCTCCAGCACGAAACCGCGCGAGTTATATAACTTGTCTCTACAAAGAGCACAATTCTGCGAGGCCATGTCGCGTTATCGACCTCTTTCGCATCTCAACGAGCAGGGTTTTATGGTTGGCTTGTTATCGATTCTCGATGCCATGCTCGATTTGTCTGTCGAATCTTTAGTTGGGCAGTTGCCGTTAAGTCCTTCCGTGCAGCAAGCTTTGTTGCATCGCCAAGGTGAATACGGTGCGTTACTGGCAATTGAAGAGTGTTACGAGCGTGCAGACTGGGCAGGCGTGGAGCAATTCTCCCAGCAACTCGGTCTTTCTGTCGATGATGTGAAGTCTGAACTTGGCGAAGCCGTTCGCTGGAGTCAGACCTTTTCTGGCGCCTAATCTGATCAAATATTAAACTTTTATTACAGTCGAGCACGATCGCTTGACGGCATCCTATTTTTAAATAAATATATGCGCATATCCATATATAGGTATGTAAGTATGCTTCCACATCAGTTCTTCAAACTTCTTTCCGACGAGACTCGTGTGCGTTGCTTAATGCTGGTGGTTCGTGAAGGGGAAACCTGTGTTGGTGATTTAGCCCATGCGCTGCAAGAAAGCCAACCAAAGATTTCTCGCCATCTGGCTCAGCTAAGATCAAATGGTATTTTAGTTGATAAACGCCAGGGGCAATGGGTGTACTACGAGCTGTCAGATCAATTACCGGGATGGATGCAAAAATTGATTGATGACTTGGTGGCCTCGAACTGCTTAAAGCAAGAGTACCAAGACGATATTTCACGTTTGCAAGACAAAGCTCGTGCAGCGTGCTGTTAACCAGCGAAAGCTTAAAGGTAGAAGATTATGACGATTAAAGTAGGTATTAACGGTTTCGGTCGAATCGGTCGTTTGGCATTACGCGCAGCGTTTGATTGGCCAGAGCTAGAGTTCGTACACATCAACGATGTAGCGGGTGATGCAGCGACTCTTGGCCACTTACTTGAGTTCGATTCAGTTCAAGGTCGTTGGAACCATGCAGTGCAAGTTGAAGGCACAGATATGGTGATCAACGGTAAGCGCATTACGACTTCACAAGAGCGTGATATCGATGCTGTGAACTGGGGTCAATGTGATGTTGTGATTGAAGCAACGGGCGTTCATCGCAAAACCTCATTCCTAAACAAATACCTAGAACAAGGCGTAAAACGTGTTGTTGTTAGCGCACCAGTAAAAGAAGACGGCGTAGCTAACATCGTCGTGGGTGTGAACGACCACATCTTCGACCCTGCGCAGCACCGCATCGTAACCGCAGCGTCTTGTACAACGAACTGTATTGCACCTGTCGTGAAAGTGATTCACGAGAAACTGGGCATTGAACAATCGTCATTCACAACGATTCACGATTTAACTAACACACAAACGATTCTGGATGCGCCGCACAAAGACCTACGTCGTGCACGTGCATGTGGCATGAGTCTGATCCCAACCACTACGGGCAGTGCAAAAGCGATTGTTGAAATCTTCCCAGAGTTGAAAGACAAGATTAACGGTCACGCGGTTCGTGTTCCTCTAGCAAACGCCTCACTTACTGACATCATTTTTGATGTGAAACGTGATACCACGGCAGAAGAGGTTAATGCACTGCTGAAAGAAGCTTCTGAAGGCGAGCTAAAAGGCATCCTTGGTTTTGAAGAGCGCCCATTGGTCTCTATCGATTACAAAGGCGACCAACGTTCAACGGTCGTTGATGCACAATCAACCATGGTTGTGGGTTCTCGTATGGTGAAGATTTACGCTTGGTATGATAACGAAATGGGTTATGCGACGCGTACTGCAGAATTGGTTCGTAACGTTGGTATGGCATAAGGAGTTATAAGATGTCTCATCCTACATGGCAATTAGATTTAGAAACGGGCGCTTTGGTACTGACTCCATGTCCTGGTACCAAAGGTGTTGAACTGCAAGCTTCGCTAGAGCAGCTAAAAGCGCAAGGCGTAGAAGCGATTGTTACTGCCCTTGATAATGCTGAATTAGCAGCAAAAGACGTGTCTGCGTTGGGCGAATTAACCCAACAGTTGGGCATGAAATGGTTCCAAATTGAGATTGAAGATGATTGTGCTCCGGACGAAGAGTTCGCTGCAAAATGGTCACAAGCGAGTCCTGAGCTGCACGCGATTCTTGCTCAAGGTGGCAAGGTTGCCATGCATTGTATGGGTGGCTCTGGTCGCACAGGTTTGTTCGCTGCGCACCTACTGCTAGAGAAAAATTGGGAGCTAGAAGACATCGTGCGTGAAGTGCAAGCGCTGCGTCCTGGTGCTTTCACAAAGCCAGTACAAGTTGAGTACATCGAGCGTGTGGCTCAAAACGCTTGATCAGCTTATAGAGCTTTTGGAACATCATGATCTAAAAGCTCTCTTTATGCCGTAATGGCTTACCAATTTATGTGATTCTTGTTTACTGATGCTGTGTTTAAGTCATTGTTTATTAATAAATAAAATTTAGATTTCTCATCAGTTCTTGTTTCACAATTTAGCGCCAGTATTGAGGTGACTCAATGCTGGTGTTCAGGTCATAGAGCATTTGGTACATCATGATCTAAATGCTCTAAACGCTGTACATCTGAGGTCGTTATGATTTCAAAACTAAGCAAAAGTATCCGTCAGTATATGCTGGTGACGTTCAACTATTGGAACTTCACCGTGACGGATGGTGCACTCCGTATGTTGGTGGTGCTTTACTTCCATGACTTAGGCTACTCAAGCTTAGCCATTGCTTCGCTGTTCCTTTTCTATGAATTTTTTGGCGTAGTGACCAACTTGGTTGGTGGCTGGCTAGGTGCTCGACTTGGTTTGAACAAAACCATGAACGTCGGCTTAGGGATGCAGATTTTTGCCTTGCTGATGTTGGCTGTGCCCAATGCTTGGTTGACCATTCCTTGGGTAATGGCGGCGCAGGCAATTTCGGGGATTGCTAAAGACTTAAATAAGATGAGTGCCAAGAGCGCGATCAAAACTTTGGTGCCAGACGAGCAGCAAGGTGCACTTTATAAGTGGGTTGCGATCTTAACGGGCTCAAAGAATGCGCTGAAAGGTGCGGGTTTCTTTGTTGGTGGTTTGTTGTTGTCGGCGTTTGGTTTCCAAACTTCGATGGTCATCATGGCAAGTGTGCTGGCTGTTGTGTTTGTATGCAGCTTGATCTGGCTAGAATCGGATATGGGTAAGGCGAAGAGCAAACCTAAGTTCCGTCAAATTTTCTCTAAGTCAGAATCGGTGAACATTCTTTCCGCTGCACGTATGTTCCTATTTGGTGCTCGTGATGTGTGGTTTGTTGTTGCACTCCCGATTTATCTTGGCAGCGTGTTTGGTTGGGATCACCTGATGGTAGGCGGCTTCCTTGCGGCTTGGGTGATTGCTTACGGATTCGTTCAAGGTTTTGCGCCTCGTATTACTGGCAAAGCGCAAGGTCGAGTGCCAGATGGCAGCGCGGCTCTGATTTGGGCAGGAATCCTTGCCGTCATCACTGGTGCGATTGCTTATGGCGTGCAAATCGGTTGGCAACCAGAGCTTGTTATTGTGGTGGGCTTGATGATTTTCGGTGCTGTGTTTGCGGTGAACTCATCTCTGCACTCTTACCTGATCGTTAGTTATGCGAAAGGCGATGGTGTTTCATTGGATGTCGGCTTCTACTATATGGCGAATGCGATGGGACGTTTGATTGGTACGGTTCTATCCGGTTGGATTTACCAAGAAGCGGGTCTAGCGGCATGTTTGTGGGTGTCATTTGCTTTCTTAGCGCTAACAACGCTAATTTCTATCAAGCTACCAAAGGCCAAAGTGGTTACGGCTTAAATCGGCTTACGACTTAGAAATAAAAAATGGCTCCATATTGGGAGCCATTTTTGTTTTTACGATTCAGTATCGCAAATTAGCAAGTTATGTTTATGGGCAAAGACGACCTTGTTGTGCAGGTTGCGTCATTTCCATATCACCTTTCAGTGAGCGGTAAACGATGGTGTTCCATACCTCACCATTGTCCATTTCGAATTCAATGGCGTAGTTAAGACCATTCATCACTTGAGTTCGTACGCTTAAGATCTCTTTTAGCTTAGCTGCGGTGTTCATCTGACCAAGTACAAAGTCGAGTGCTTGCTGAGCTTCAGGTGTTACTTCACCTTGTGACCAGCCGCCAGCAAGGTTTTCAGCGCTGCAGATAGGGTTCGCTTCCGATTGCGATTGTGTTGGTGCCACGGTCTCTTCCTTTTGATTACATCCAGCTAAAGCCACTACACAAACCAGTGATGCTAATAATGTTTTCTTCATAAAGACCTCTCTTAATAATCTGTTCAGCATCCTAATGGAATAAATCGGTTAAATCTGTTTCATATCCGAGAAAGCTTAGGGCTGCTGATCTCATTTGTACAATGAGATTTGTGACTACCTATTTTGCAAATCAATGATATTGGCGCGTCATCGCTGAGTTAAAAATAAGCAAAAACAGATTGTTAACTATTTAACTGGATGAAAATTACCCTATGCTATAAACGTGAAGTCACTCAAAGTAGGTAAGGGTATGAGAGAAAGGGTTCTATTTTTCGACTTATTACGTTGTGTCGCTGCCATCGCAGTGATCGCGATTCATGTGCTAGCGCCATATCGTAATGAGTTGGGAGTGATTCCGTTTGACCAATGGTTGACGGCTGTCGGGGTAAACAGCGTAACTCGCTGGGCAGTACCTGTATTCATTTTGATTACTGGCGCTCTAATGCTCAGTGATACACGACCTTTTGATGCCAAGTACTACGTTAAACGGCGTTTAGGCAAAGTATTAGTGCCTTTTCTTATTTGGTCGATATTTTATGCCTACTTGTCGGGTTGGACAGCACAAGGCTTCGATTTTGAAACGGTTAAAGAAGTGGTGAGTAACAGTCCACATCACGCGACTTACTATCACCTCGGATTCTTCTATTACTTTATTCCGCTCTATTTTGTTATTCCGTTATTCCAATGGGTGGTGCGTAATTGCGATGATAACGTTCTCTATGCGTATCTTGCTGTTTGGCTGCTGACCAGCACTTTGTTCCTATTTAAGATTGATGGCCCTTGGAGCAATCAATACTGGCTTTACATGGGATATTTGCCGCTCGGCTATGTGCTGTTTAAGAAAGTGCCTCTTAATCGCACCACTGTCAGCATTTTTACTGGGCTTGGGCTCGTGGCGTTGGCGGTGACGTTTACCATGGTGGTGGCCAACAGTTTAGAAGCTGATAAATATACCGTAGGTCGTTGGTTTTCATACAAAACACTGAATGTGATTCTCGCAGCGTCTATGATCTTTATGCTGTGCCGCTACTTTGGTGAAGGTCTAACACCTAAAGTGCAAAAAGTGGTGAGCTTTATTAGTCAGCACAGCTTAGGAATTTATTTGTTGCATCCAATCTTCTTGTGGCCAATGAAAGCGTTTGGTTGGTATCAGGGACACCCAGCTTGGGTAATTCCAGTTTGGATCGCTTTGAGTGGAGCTGGGGCCTTGGCGATGAGTTACTTGTTCTCTAAATCAGCCAAGACCCGTTGGCTATTACCTTAGATTAGCGTTTTAAGGCGAAGTGAAGGAATTTATCGCCACAGTAAGTCAGTGTGCCTTTATCACCAGGGTTTAAGGCGTGGTAATAGTGCACACCGATTTGAAACTCGCGTTTCGGGCCAATTGAGCCGCGCTGAACGTAAATCCAATATTCCTGATCGTCTTGTCCAGGTTCTGCTTCTGGTACTTCTATCGCTTGTTTATCGAGTATGGTGACTTGAGCGCTTTGTTCAGGCGCGTCTTCGCCAAAGTAGTGCTTGCTGTAGAAGCGAAAGAATACCCAAGCTCCGAGAGCAATCAGGGTGAATAGAGCCAAAATAAGTGAGATTGGCATGATAACCTCCAATGTTTCATTGGCATCTATTTTACAGAACTCCCTGATTAAACTATGAGTTGAGATAAATTATTCGTGATCTAGTAAAAGGGATGTAGGTTTTATTCGGCACACTTCACATTTTATATGCGTGCAAGAGCACAATTTAAAAGGAAATTTGCACTTAACGACTCGAAAAAACTCTGAATTTGTAGAAGAATGAAATGACAGACACAGGAAGGGTCAAGTAAGGAGGGTTACGATGTCAGATATTGAGAAAGTAGTCATGCGTACCCGAACGATCGAAAAACTTCTGCGTACTCAATACCACGCGGAAGGGAAAGGGTTGCATCAACTGATTACCAGTTGTGAAGAACGCTTACCGCATGATGTCGTTGCAAAACTGCGCTTTATTGCGACGGTCCGTAACAAAGTTGTCCACGAAGAGGATTATAAACTGGATGACAGAAAGGGTTTTCTTGCTGCATGCGATGCGTGTGAAAAGGAACTCACACCGAGAAGTTCACGCTTTATTTGGCGAGCTGCGATTTTGTTAATGGCCTTGATTACGCTTGCTGCACTCGGTTTTTACTACATGCATTGGGACATACTAGTTAAGCATCTGTAGACGGCAAAATTTGAATAATAAAAAAGGGACGCGAAAGCGTCCCTTTTTTATTGGAAACAGTAACTTAGTACATCATTGGCAGTGTCATTAAACCAACAACCACTGCAATCATTACCAGCCCTTGTTTTTGAGAAGAAGAAATCATAACACTACCCCTAAAATCATTGATGAACTCGATGTAAATAATATAGCACTGTTTTTGAGCTTTGATCAACTTCAAAGCGGAAAAGTTTTCAAAAATCGCACTTAACTAGGGTGTTTTTACCCTAAATTGACTAATAAAACTGTGTTTTTTGTGCTGCTCTTTAAATGTTCGACTTGTTGTTTTTGTCTTCTTTTTGTCTTTAAGTTGCTGATTTTATAGTGTTAAATATGAGTAATGTTATGATGAAATAGTGTTTCTTGTATCAGTGTGGATGTTGGTTGGCTATTTTTGCTGAATTTCTCAAAAGTTGAGAAAATTATGTTTTGTGTTAACGAGAGTCACTCTTGTAGACGTCTATTGTGCTCAACTTTTCCTATCTGATGAGAAAATATCAATGCGATAAGGGGGTAGCTATAATCCATGCTAGTTAAGGTTAGGTTTTGATGGTTTTTCTTGTCTATGCTTATTTATATCAGTTACTTATGTGTTTTTGATTGAACTTTTATACTCTCAGATTATTGGGCTAATCACGGTTTGTATTGTTGGGAGGAGGCATTTTTGCCTTTCTGAGTGGTCAGAGGTGGTGGATCTGACTTTTGTGTTGGTTATTTGCCCGTAACGGTTGTATAGCGAACAAATTGATGGTTTGTTTTTCAATTTCTGAAGGTTAGAGTTCTGATGAAATTATCGATAACAAACAGATTCAGATAGCTCAGTTCAATGATTGTGAGAAAAACGATAATCAGTAATTGAGCCAGTTACGTTTACAAAATGTTGTGATTCGCTAGCGAGATCCAACTTTCGCTGATAATGCCTTTACATCAAGATTGGTCTACCTAGACTAGCGGCGAGATTACGTGAAAGGTGTATACGGCATGTGGAGTTGGTTAGCGATAGGGCTATCAGGGTTATATTCCGTGTTGGGGGCGAGACAAGCCAATCCAACGCAGTCTCTGGCATTTAAAATCTTTACTCTGTTGTTGCTTTTGATCTTAGCGTTGACTGAAGGTGCATCTGCAGTACCTACCTACTGGATCGCTGGTGGACTGTTGGTCTCTGTATTTGCCGATACACTGCATTCCTTTAAATCTCGCAAGCCACTCTACTTTGCGGGCTACTTACTCGCTCAAATCCTTTATAGCAAATCATTTTGGGTTCAGCTCAATGGGGAAATTGTTTGGTGGTTACTCGCATTGCTGCTTGCTGCTAGTGTTGTGGCGTTCTTCTTATTGCTACCACAGCTCGATTCCATGGTTTTTCCTGTTGTTATCATGGGCATCATGTTGGTTCAGCTTGCTTGGGCGGCGGGGGAAGTTTGGTTGCAAGTACCAAGTTTTGCTAATGCGCTTGGGTTTAGTGGCACCTTAGTTATGATCTATTCAGCCTTGGCGTATGCGATACATGGTTATCGTAAACCGATGAAACATGCCTATGTTTGGGTGAGTGGCAGTTATTTCTTGGCTCATGCATTAATCGTTGCATCTATCATTTACTAATTTAGGTCAAAGTAAGCGGTCAGGTTTTGCGTAAACTAGACGGATTCAACTTAATAACTGGAGTCGATGATGACCGAGATTCATGCTCACAACTTACTTAACCTACTTCGAGAAACGCCAATGGATCGTGATGAGCTGGCAGCTCACTTTGGTACAGATGTGCGTTTCCATACCTGTAAGCTGAATGATCTAGACTTAGATGCATTGCTAGAATTCTTGCTAAAGCGCGAAAAAGTACGCGAACTGGAAGGTAAGTTTGTCGTGAATATGGCACGCGTTTGTAACCACTAAGCTGCGGCTAAAAATTGTTGATGGAGGCGAAGTATTCATTTCGTCTTCTATCATATCTTCACTGAATCACTTTGTTATACTGGCCGCCAAATTTTCAGTCGAGGCCAGAACATGGATATTCTTTCAGCAGCGACCATGCTGTTTCTTATTATGGACCCACTCGGAAATCTTCCGATTGTGTTATCCATTCTCAAACACCTTGATGCAAAACGCCGCCGTAAGGTGCTGATCCGTGAATTACTGTTTGCCTTGATGATTCTGATGCTGTTCCTTTTTGCGGGACAAAGCATTATGAGCTTCCTCCATGTTCAACCGGAAACGCTGAGTATTTCTGGCGGGATCATTCTTTTCATCATCGCGATTAAGATGATTTTTCCAAGCGCAGGTAGCATTACTGGCCTTGCTGCAGGTGAAGAGCCGTTTATTGTGCCGATGGCGATTCCTATGATTGCTGGCCCTTCAGTGATCGCAGCGTTGCTTTTATTGTCTTCTCAGCATCCAGACAAAATCATGGAGCTGTCTGCTGCTGTGTTGATCGCTTGGGGTGCAACTTTCTTCATTTTGATGTTCTACAGTTTCTTCCATCGTATTCTTGGTGAGCGCGGTCTGAAAGCGATTGAGCGTTTGATGGGTTTACTGTTGGTGATGATCTCAACCCAGATGTTCCTCGATGGCGTGAAGAGCTACATGGGCTAAACCTCCGTCAATTTGATGAATACAAAAAAAGCCGCTCATGTGAGCGGCTTTCGTTTATTTGTCTTTTTACATCATGTGCTTCCGACGAATATCGAGAAGAGCAAAGATGCCGAATATCAAAATGGAGTACTTTTCCCAACTGCTCATCTTAATCTTGTCGCCAAATGCGCCAATGAAGATTGCCATTTGCAATCCATGCATGATGAACAGAAAAGCCGTCATGATGTACAACGCAATGGCCGCTTTGCCAGGGAAGGGCATAAAGAAGTTGAGGATCAATATGAACCAGACGAAGGCGATGGCTGCTTTAGCCAGTATCAATAATGCTTTCATTTAACTATCCTTTTAAATTGGGGCTTTAAGCTGATGTGCGTTCATACAGACGGTAACTGACCTGGCCTGCGGTTTTCTCTCGGTGCAGTCGCCAGTTGTCAGGAAGCCCAGCAATACTTAGCTCTTTTTCAGTTTCAATATAAATCATCGCATCTTCTGCAAGCCAGCCGTTTTGCTCTAGCAAGGTCACGGTTTCATCCAATAAGCCTTTGCGAAACGGCGGATCAATGAATACTACGTGATGCGGTGTACCTGGTTGCTTTAAAAAGCTCAGTGCGTCGGTGTTGACGACTTTAATGTTGCTAGTATTCAACGAGGCAACATTTTTCTGCAATTGCTGAAACGCTTGTGGGTTCAGTTCCACCATCGTCACTTGGTCTGCTTGGCGAGAAGCTGACTCAAAGCCTAAACCACCAGAACCTGCGAATAGGTCGAGACATTTCGCTTGCGGCACATCTTGAGCTAACCAGTTAAATAGGGTTTCTTTCACACGATCCGTGGTTGGGCGTAATCCTTCTGCATCATGAACAGGGAGTTTTCGACCTCTCCATAAACCACTAATAATGCGAACAAAGCCCGTTGTTGGCTTTTTTTGTGATGAGTTTTGCTGGCGACGTCTTACCATAGATTTTTTGACCGCTAATAAAGTGATACTATACCCAATCGCCCAAGCTTTGAGCTTGGATATAGCCCAGAATATTCAAGATGACAGAGTGTAACACTAATAAGATTAGATTCACCTAATTGGAAAGTTTTCACAACTTTGTCATTAGCCTTTTCTGTAAAGATAATAATCTTGTCAGAAAAGAGTCATTAATAGATAAGAGCACAATCTAGGATAGCCCCAGATGACGGAAAAAAAGAAGCGCGGATTACTTTCGTGGCTAGGTTTTGGTGATGAAGAACAGACCCAAAAACCGACAACAGATGAATCAGTAAAAGAAGAAGCAGAAGCAGTAGAAGCGCCAGCTGGTGAGAAACTGCCGGTGGAAGAGGCTGCCGAACAAGCAGAAGAGAAAACCACACTTGAAGAAGAGCCGGAGAAGGTTGAACCTGTCCTAACAGAAACAGAAACAGAAACAGAAACAGAAACAGAAACAGAAGAGCCACAAGTACCGGTTGCGCCTCGTGTCCAAGAACAAGAAAAGCCAACCGAAAGCTTCTTTGCTCGCCTTAAGCGCAGCCTAAGTCGCACGAAGGCAAACATTGGTGCGGGTTTCTTCGGTTTGTTCAGCGGTAAAAAAATCGATGAAGACCTTTTCGAAGAATTAGAAGAACAGCTGCTTATCGCTGACGTGGGTATGAACACCACGACGAAAATTATCAATAACTTGACCGAAAAAGCGTCACGCGGTGATTTGAAGGACGGCGAAGCACTCTACGGCCTGTTAAAAGAAGAGATGGCAGAAATTCTAGCGAAAGTAGAACAGCCACTTGAAATTGATAGCAGCAAAACCCCTTACGTTATCTTGATGGTTGGCGTTAACGGCGTCGGTAAAACAACCACAATCGGTAAGCTGGCGAAGCAGTTCCAAAGCCAAGGTAAGAAAGTCATGCTGGCGGCGGGTGACACCTTCCGTGCTGCAGCGGTTGAACAGCTACAAGTATGGGGCGAGCGTAACAACGTTCCTGTGATTGCTCAGCACACTGGCGCAGACAGTGCTTCGGTTATCTATGATGCGATTGAAGCGGCAAAAGCGCGTGGCGTCGATGTGGTGATTGCCGATACTGCAGGTCGTCTACAAAATAAAGCTAACCTGATGGAAGAGCTGCGTAAGATTGTTCGTGTCATGAAGAAGATTGATGACTCTGCACCACATGAGATCATGCTGACGCTAGACGCAGGCACTGGGCAAAATGCCATTAGCCAAGCGAAACTTTTCAGTGATGTTGCCCCTCTAACCGGGATTACATTGACTAAGCTGGATGGAACAGCGAAAGGTGGCGTTATCTTCGCTCTTGCTGATCAGTTCGAAATTCCAATTCGCTACATTGGTGTTGGTGAAGGTATCGAAGACTTGCGTCCATTTGAAACTCAAGAGTTCATTGACGCTCTGTTTAGTCGTGAAGAGTAATTAGAGTTAGAGGAAATCAACGGTGATCAAATTTCAGCAGGTAAGTAAAGCTTACCGAGGTGGGCGACAGGCATTACAAAAAGTCGACTTTCACCTTCGACGCGGAGAAATGGCTTTTTTAGGCGGGCATTCCGGTGCAGGTAAAAGTACCTTGCTGAAACTGATATGTGCGATAGAACGTCCTACTGATGGCAAAATCCATTTTAATGGTCATGACATCACACGTATTTCTAACAAAGACATTCCGTTTTTGCGCCGCAATATCGGGATTGTTTTCCAAGATCATCGCTTATTGATGGATCGCAGCGTGTTCGATAATGTCGCGCTGCCGATGCGCATTGAATCGATTTCTGAAAATGAAATCAAACGTCGTGTTTCTGCGGCGCTAGATAAAACGGGCTTGCTCGATAAAGCCCGTTGCTTGCCAAGTCAACTATCAGGTGGTGAGCAACAACGTGTAGGTATTGCACGCGCTGTCGTTAATCGACCAACGCTGCTAGTGGCGGATGAACCAACCGGTAACCTTGATCCAGAACTGTCCAACCGTGTGTTGCGATTGTTCGAAGAATTTAATCGTGCTGGCGTGACGATTCTCCTAGCGACGCACGATATCGGGTTAGTAAACACTCGCCCACAATATCGTCATTTCGAATTGAACCAAGGCTTCCTAAGTGAGGTAGAAGACTATGGTAGGTAACAAGCGCACCCAAAAGAAAGGGAAAGGTCGCAGTGCCAAGCGTGCTAATACCGATGGTTTTTTCTCTGTTCATATCAAACAAGCTAAATCTTCTTTCGGCGCATTATGGCGTCGTCCTTTAGGTAACATTCTGACCTTGGCTGTTATCTCCATGGCGTTAGCAATGCCAGCTTGTTTGTATTTGTTAGGTAAGAATGTGGCTGGTGCAGCACAAGATGTTGCATCACCATCGCAAGTGAGTGCCTACTTAGTCGAAGGGATGCCTGACGCGCGTGTTATGGTGCTCAAAGATCAGATTGAAACATGGCCTTCTGTAAAAGAGGTGGAATATATTTCTCCGCAACAAGGTCTATCTGATTTAAGCCAGTACGCAGGGTTTGACCAAGCGCTAAGCCTATTAAGTGGTTATGCCTTGCCTGGCGTGTTGGTGATTACGCCTGATTCAGAACAAAAAAGCGCAATTCAGTCGCTTGCTAAACAAGTTCGTGAGCAACAAGACGTGACAGACGTTCGACTAGATGAAGATTGGTTGGCACGGCTTGATGCGATAAAAACCCTTGCTGGCATTATTGTCATTACCCTGACAGTGCTGATGTTGGGTGCTGTATTTTTAATCGTCGGCAATACATTGCGCTTTAATGTGTTGGCAAACAAAGAAGAGATTCAGACAATGAAGCTGATTGGTGCGACCGACAGTTTCATTCTTCGTCCTTACTTATACACTGGCATGTGGTTTGGTGTGCTTGGGGCGACCATTGCATGGTTAGTGACGGCATTGATTACGGTTGTCATGAATAACGCAGTTGAGCAATTGGCATCGTTATATGATAGCCAATTTCGTTTGATTGGCTTGAATTGGGATGAATCTCTACTGTTGATCATCACTGGTAGCTTGCTAGGTTGTATCGCCGCGCGCTTTTCAGCGCAGCGTCACTTGAAAGAAATTGAACCAGTTTAGGTGATAAGGGTCTTATACTTGGAATTTATTAGCACAAGCTAATTTTTACCCCTTGTATAGACCATTTGTTTATGGATAATTACTCGCCCTTCTTGAAACTTGTTCATTTTGAGTTCAAGATGGCCAAGCTAAATTGCAATGTAATGCTCCAGATCAGAGATTGATGAGGAATTGAATGACAAAAGAAGCGTATCCGATGGCTCTAGTCACGCAAGATAGCCTTGATAGCTATATTCGTTCTGTAAACAGCTACCCAATGCTGACACCAGACGAAGAGCGTGGGCTGGCAGAACGATTACACTACAACGGTGAGATAGATGCGGCGAAAGGCCTGATTTTGTCACACCTACGATTCGTTGTTCACGTTGCTCGTGGCTACTCAGGCTACGGCTTGCCAATGGCAGACCTAGTTCAAGAGGGCAACATCGGTCTTATGAAAGCGGTCAAGCGTTTCAACCCAGAAGTGGGTGTGCGTTTGGTGTCTTTCGCTGTTCACTGGATCAAAGCAGAAATCCATGAATACGTGCTACGTAACTGGCGTATCGTGAAGATTGCGACAACCAAAGCACAGCGTAAACTGTTCTTCAACCTACGTAAGTCTAAGAAGCGCTTAGGCTGGTTTAACAACGGTGAAGTAGAAACAGTAGCACGTGAGCTAGGTGTTGAGCCTTCAGAAGTACGAGAAATGGAATCCCGTCTAGCGGCAGTGGACTCAACGTTCGATATGCCAATGGATGATGACGACAGTTCAAATTCGTACACAGCACCAATGGTGTACCTAGAAGACAAATCATCTGATGTTGCCGATAACATTGAAGCAGCAAACTGGGAAACACACACCAATAACCGTCTAGGCCATGCGCTTGCAAGTCTGGATGAGCGCAGTCAACGTATTGTTCGTTCTCGTTGGTTAGACGATGAGAAAGCAACACTGCAAGACCTTGCTGATGAGTTTGGTGTTTCTGCTGAGCGTATTCGCCAGCTAGAAAAGAACGCAATGAAGAAACTGAAACTTGCTGTTGGTGAGTTCTAACTTCTGCTTCTAATATAAAGTAAGATTTTCATAGAAAGCCGAGATCATGTGATCTCGGCTTTTTTATTTCCGATCCAAAATCGATAGCGTTTGCGATCTATTTTATCTGTGCTACCTGTGCATAACTCTGTGAAGTAATTATTCATCAACTGTTCGAAAGCCGGACAAAATAAGGCTTTGTCGTGGTTTTACTGCTGGGGATAGTTCTAAATATACACACAGTTAGATCAAGATCATCACTACATCTTGTGGATCAAAAGTTCAGAATATACTTTATCAACGCAATTCACAGCTTTATCCACAAATGGTTGGAATGTGAACAGTTTAGAATGACCGGACTATCTCTGTGTCTAAGTTTGGCTTTGGATAGGTTACAATGGCGTCACTATACGCAAGTGACTTTAAGCGCCTAAATTTCAGTGCCATGAGGTTGCTTGGGTATATTAATAAGACAATGAGAAAGCAAATGGACCAGTTTCAACATATCGATGTACAAGGCGCGCAAACATTACTTGAGCAAAGTGAAGCTCGGCTTGTTGATATCCGCGATCCTCAATCCTTCGCAGTCGCTCATGCAGAATCGGCATTTCACCTTACTAACGATTCGATCGTGTCGTTTATGGACGAAGTCGAGTTTGAACAGCCTGTTCTAGTAATGTGCTATCACGGCATTAGTAGCCAAGGTGCAGCACAATATTTGATTAACCAAGGCTTCGAACAGGTGTACAGTGTTGATGGTGGCTTTGAAGCCTGGCAACGAGCAGAACTACCGATAGTGAGAAGTTAATGAAAAGATTGGTAACGTTAAATAACCCACGTATGGCGCAAGCCTTCATCGATTACATGGCATCACGCCAGGTTGATATCCAAATCATGCCGGAAGGTGAAGGGCAGTTTGCGCTTTGGTTGACTGATGCGCAGCACGAAGTTGAAGTTGAAGCAGAGCTTAAACAGTTCTTAGCCAACCCTTCTGATCCTAAGTACAGTGCCGCTTCGTGGAACGTTGCCGATACGCGAAAAAGTAAGTTTCATTATGCGAGTCCAAGCATCATGGGCATGATCAAAGCGAAAGCAGGTCCGGTTACGCTCGCGATAATGATCACTTGTGCTGCTATTTATTTGCTTCAACTACTCGGTTTTGGACGAGGTGTATTTGATTGGCTGCACTTTCCTGCATTTGAAGGACAGCAATGGCAATTGTGGCGTTGGATAAGTCATGCACTGTTGCACTTTTCGATAACACACATTGTTTTTAACCTGCTTTGGTGGTGGCAATTTGGTGGGGATATTGAACGTCGCTTAGGTTCCGGTAAGCTCTTACAGCTCTTTGTTATCTCAGCTGCCCTATCTGGCGCGGGTCAGTTTTATGTCGAAGGTGCAAACTTTGGCGGCTTATCTGGCGTGGTGTACGCTTTGCTGGGGTACTTATGGATTCTTGGTTACCGCTTACCTCACCTTGGATTAACGTTACCAAAACCGATTATTGGTTTTATGTTGGTGTGGCTGGTATTAGGTTTTGTACAACCATTTATGGCCATTGCCAATACGGCGCATTTAGTGGGGCTAATTTCTGGAATGGCCATCGCGGTATTCGATTCTGGTAAGCAGAAATACCAACAAGCTTAGGTATGTAAAAGCATTCTAAGGTTACTGACAAAGAGATGCTTTGCTGACAATAAAAAAGACCGCCGATTGGCGGTCTTTTGCATTTTGAAAAGCGGACTTATTGGTAAAGGTATTTGGTAAACAGTAAGTCGGCAATGATGGTTTTGCCTGTTTCTGGTAGCAAGGTCTCGTTGAGTTCTTGGACCAACGTTTTTCGTAGGTCCTCACGACCAGACAACGACTTAATTGTATCTTCGGTTTGCTTACCGAGCAGTTCAATTACTGCATCGCGGATTAATGGTTGATGATGCTCTACCACGGCAAGGTCTTGCTGGCTCATGACCATAATATCGATACGTACCTGCACGTAGCCCAGTTTATTCCCTTTTGTGTAAAAGTTGGTGGTTAAGTCTGGTTCTAAGGTGAAGTACGCGAGCTGTGGTCCAGTTTCTTCTTTTTCGGCCCATGTAGGGGATGAAATAAGCAAGCTTAGTGCGACAATAATTTGGGCTACATAACGTTTGTACATATTTATAACTTTTCTTTCTCTGGATCGCGATATTCGAATCGCTTCAGTCTTGGTACAATAGACCGTCTAAAACAAATAACGGAACTTACAGTTTCAATAAGACGGTAAGTTGTTGCTTTATTGTACGCATAAAGCCACCAATTGAATACTAGTATGAATCAGCCGATATCACTCTATCTTACTTCTTTATTGGAAGTAGAGTGGCAAAACCCCGAAGAATTTGAATTCCCTAACGAATTCGCCAAGCATTGGCTTGAAGAACAGGGCTCTTTGTCACGTCGTTTAGGTCAGCACTGCCAACGTTTAACGGTGGAATTGCTGCATAATCAGATCGTCACTGCTAAGACGTTAAAACAGGATGAGAGCCAGCTATTGTCTGAGCAAGATTGCCTATTGAGAGAGGTGATTTTATGTGGAGACAATACGGATTGGGTCATTGGACGCACGCTTATCCCACGTACAACTTTGGTCGATCAGCAATATGACTTGGCTCAGCAAGGTGATATCCCGCTGGGCTTAACAGTATTTAGCGCTGACAATGTCGAGCGTGACGCATTACAAATGGGCTGGGTACATCTACCTCATGGCCGTTTTTTGGCGCGTCGCTCACGATTGTGGATGAATCACAAGCCGATGTTGGTTGCCGAGGTTTTCTTACCTAATTCACCAGTTTACGCTAAGGAGAAGGTGTAAATGTCCGCAGAAAAAGCCAAAGCATATTGGCAACTGATGCGAATGGATCGTCCAATTGGCTCACTATTGCTCTTGTGGCCAACAGTCTGGGCGCTTGTCATCGCCGCTCAAGGCATGCCTAGTTGGAACGTTCTGATTGTTTTTGTGTTGGGCGTATTTCTGATGCGCAGTGCAGGATGCGTGATTAATGATTTTGCTGACCGTAAGGTTGACGGCCATGTAAAGCGCACCAAGCAACGCCCATTACCCTCAGGTAAGGTGACATCAAAAGAAGCCATTGGCCTGTTTTTAGTATTAGGTGTGAGTTCTTTCTTACTCGTCCTCACCATGAACCCACTAACGATTCAACTTTCGTTTGCGGGCATCTTCTTAGCCTTCATCTACCCATTCATGAAGCGTTATACCCACTTACCACAACTATTTTTAGGCTTAGCATTTAGCTGGGCAATCCCGATGGCATGGGCAGCACAAACTGGTGAACTGCCTTGGATTGTATGGTTTGTCTTTGCGATTAACGCACTGTGGACTATTGCTTATGATACCCAATATGCAATGGTTGACCGCGATGACGATTTGAAGATTGGCATCAAATCAACGGCGATTTTGTTTGGTCGTCACGATAAGTTGGTGGTTGGGATCTTACAGCTCATTACGCTGGCAATGTTGGTGTTGTTAGGCCAACACTATGAACTTGGTCAAAGTTACTATTGGATGATTTTGGTGGCCGCTTCGTTGTTTGTTTACCAACAGCATTTGATTCGTCATCGCGATCGCGATTTATGTTTTAAAGCTTTCCTCAACAATAATTATGTTGGAATGGTGGTCGCTCTTGGGTTGTTTATCGCATTTTGGTAAGCGCTCAGAAAACGCTCTGTTATCAGTCCTGATATGAAAAAGGCATCCAATTGGATGCCTTTTCTGTTTGTATCAAGGTTCTGCTATTTATGCATGAAGTTGGTGGATGCTCTCTTCGATGGTGAGCTTCACTTCTGGATAAAGTAGAACAAACAGCAGTTTGGCAAATTGCTGCGTCTTTTCGAGGTCACAGTTACCATCACAATCTAAGTACTGTTGTTCTTTCAATGTATTGAACATTGCAGTGAAAACACCTTTGTCGAAGAACTCTGGCGCGTTAATACCGTGTAAACGACCCAAACGCTGTGCAATGTCTTGGCTCTTCTGTTCAAGGTCAGATTTACCAAGTTCTTGGTCTGCAACGAGCAGGTTCATTGCAATTGAGTAGCGTTGCAGTGTTTCAGTGATAGTACGGCCCAACAATACCAAGGATTGGTTGTTTGACTGGTTGATTTCCAGTTTATCGCCGTCTTGGCAAACCATCTTCTGCTCAATGAACTCGTTCAACGTCTTAACCACAAGCTCATTCAAATCCTCTTCCTTATAGCTTAAGAACAGCTCTTTCTTCAGGAACGGGTAGATTTGAGCAATGTTCTCTTGAATCTTTTCTACGGTCACGTTGCGCTGACGAATGATCATCTGAGCAATCAATGAAGGTAGAGCGAACAAGTGAATGATGTTGTTGCGGTAGTAAGTCATCAGAATCGACTGGCTACGATCCAGCGAAATGATGTCACCCATGGTGTCGGTTTCAATCACAAACTTATCAAGTAAGATAGCGTGATCCACCAACTCTTCAGCCGTTTCTGTTGGAATTGTTGAAGTATTTGAATATGGGTTGTTCTTAAGTAACTTCAGGTAGCATTCAATCTGGTTGATCAGAGAGTCACGAGATAATGCACGCTGACGAGAAGCCAACAGCGCGGTAGCACATAGAGTTAGAGCGTTAGTCGCAGCCGCATCGTTAATGTGCGTCATCATCTTGTTTGCTAGACCGTTCACCACTGGGTTCATCCATTGTGGTTTACTGCCGCCCATACGATCGATGTCTTTCGTCCACTCAGGAGCGTGTTCATTCAGGTATTGGTTTAGCTGAATCGGCTCGCCGAAGTTCACGTAACCAAGACCAAAGTTGCGCAGCTTACGTAGAGTACGCAACACAAGGCCTGCGTTCTCTTTCTCTTTACGCGAACCACGCAGCTCTTTGGCGTAAGTACCCACTTCCATTACGTGTTCGTAACCGATGTACACAGGCACTAACGTTACTGGACGGTTTAGACCGCGTAGCATGGCTTGAATCGTCATTGCCAACATACCGGTTTTTGCTTGCAGCAGACGACCAGTACGTGAACGACCACCTTCACTGAAGTACTCAACCGAGTAGCCTTTAGCAAACAGCTCTGATAGGTACTCACGGAAAATCGTGGAGTACAGCTTGTTGCCTTTAAAGCTACGACGAATAAAGAACGCACCACCACGACGGAAGATTGGACCCGCAGGGAAGAAGTTCAGGTTGATACCCGCAGCAATATGCGGTGGCACCATACCTTCATGGTACAGAACGTAAGAAAGCAGTAGGTAGTCCATGTGACTACGGTGACATGGTACATACACGATCTCATGACCATCTTGCGCTAGGCGACGAACGGTCGAAGCGTTGTTGATGTGCAAACCTTGGTACAGCTTCGTCCACAACCAGCCAAGAATACGATCGCCGTTTTTCACCAAACCATAAGAGAAGTCCGCTGCAATTTCATCCATGATGTTGTGCGCTTCTTTGCGCGCTTTTTCAATCGAGATGTCTTTGCTTTGTGCTTCGTCTTCAATCGCTTTTTCAATCGCAGGGGATTTCATTAGACGTGCGAACAACACTTGGCGTTGTGGCAAGTTCGGCCCCGAGGCGGCAAGCTTTTGACGAGAGAAGTGAATACGAGCCACGCGCGCCAGCTTATGCGCAATGGCGCTGTCTGTACCGTGAGAGTCCGCCATGTAGCGCAGTGATACTACGGGGCTAAAACGCACCAAACAGTCACGACCAGCACCCATTACCGCTTTCGCTTTTTGTGGCCCATTCATTGGTTGAAGGTACGGTTTGTGGTTTTCTTCTTTACCAGGCTTACGACCCCAAAGTACGGTGGCAGGGATCATTTGTACGTCTAATTCACTATCGAGCTGGTGCAGCTCAAGTAGTTCAGTAAATAGAGAGACTGATTCGCTCGGTACATCATTATCATTGCTCATCACTGTTGGACGTGAAGCAATAAATACGTAGCGAGTAAGGGTTTTGCCATTAATTTCTAGCGGACTGAGTGGGTCAGGTAGACCAAGACTCATCGCTTGTTTTTGTAATGTCAGCAAATCCACGTTCGAACGAAATGGTAAGGCATAAACAATTGGCTTCGTTAGATCGATGTTGAGATCATCAATCGGGTTCGATGGAATTGTGGTGCCCTTTACCATTACCGATAAAGGTAGTTTTAGTAATGAACGTGAAAATGATTGTCCAGAAGACATAAAGTTCACAGCCTCAATAGGTATTCAAACAAGCCTAACCTTATTTCAGTGTCCGCTTCCTTTCCATCAACAGGAAAAGAAATAGGTACGGCTATAGAAATAAGCCTAGGCGATAAATTTTAAGCGCTGCAAGGATAACAGAAACTGGTCAAACCTTTTAATTTTATTGAGTGGAAATTAGTCGAACCCATAGGTTGTTGCTTTCTTTAGACTAAGGAAATCTTTGCTGTTTAAAACGCTAGTTAACTTGAGGTTTGTGGTGGCGTTCATAAAGCGTCGGAAATAAATTAAAAAACAACCAATTGGGTTTTCATTTGTTCATTTACTGGATATACTCACAGTTAACTGTATAAAAAGACAGGTGACATATGAAGCCGTTAACGCCACGCCAACAACAAGTCTTCGATTTGATTAAAAGCAAAATCGAAGACACCGGAATGCCACCAACTCGTGCAGAGATTGCGCGTGAGCTTGGCTTCCGTTCTGCGAATGCCGCGGAAGAACACCTAAAAGCGCTTGCTCGTAAACAAGCGATTGAAATTATCCCAGGCGCATCTCGCGGGATTCGAATCCTACTTGAAGATCCGGCAAACGACGATCAAGGTCTGCCTTTGATTGGTCAAGTTGCTGCTGGTGAGCCGATTTTGGCTCAAGAGCATGTGGAGTCTCACTACCAAGTGGATCCTGCTATGTTCAAACCAAAAGCAGACTTCTTACTTCGCGTAAACGGCGAAAGTATGAGAGACATCGGTATCATGGACGGCGATTTGCTGGCTGTGCATAAAACTCAAGACGTACGCGACGGTCAAGTTGTGGTTGCGCGTGTTGATGATGATGTGACAGTGAAGCGTCTAGAGCGTAAAGGCTCTACAGTACTTCTGCACGCAGAGAACGAAGAGTTTTCACCAATCCAAGTTGATCTAACATCGCAACACTTGACGATCGAAGGTCTAGCAGTGGGTATCATCCGTAACACTGACTGGATGTAGGTTTCTTACCTCAAGCATTCTAATAAAGCCCAGCTCTCTGCTGGGCTTTGTGTTTTCTGCGGTTTCTATTCCCATTTTTATTTTCTTCAAAGCATATTTCTTTTCTTCAAAGCATAGTTACGCTCGCACTGATTCAGAGCGTTTGGCTGTTGCGTTAAAACTTGCAAGTGATATTGAGATTTATTATCATCTAATTCCATTTAACCATTTTCTTTTCGGCGCAAGGAAATGCCCATGTCCAAGCCTCAACATCACGTACCTAATCATCTGTTGAAACCGTTGTTTTTGCGTAGCCGCGAAAGCTTGGTCGATAACGGCTTGGTGTACGATCCGATCGCTGCAAAAGCGTGCTTGAGCTGCAAGATGGCACCAGATTGCATCAGTGGCGACGTCGATCAGAAGCAGCTGCTGCACGTGACTTTAACTCAGTTGTGCGATCAGCAGGTCAGTCACTTTCTTCAACAACACTCAGACGCTTGGATCATCAACGTAGGTGCGGGCTTAGATACGCGCTTCTACCGTTTGGACAATGGTCGTTGTCATTGGATTGAACTGGATGTCACCGAGAATCTGGTTTGGCGTCAGCGATTGTTCCACAAAAACGAACGTTACGAGCATTGTTGCGGCAGCGTAGAAGACATGAGCTGGTTAGACGAGGTGCGCATTCCTGAAAAAGCACCAGTACTGATCCTGTGTGAGATGGCTTTACTCGATTGCGATGAATCACGCGTTGCGACCTTTATTCAGACATTGGGTCGTCATTTTGTTTCGGCAGAAGTGTGTATGGTGCTTGCTGGCGACCTAACTGAAAGTAAATGGGGCCAAAAACTTGGCTCAGATACGTATGCTCACGGTTTTGAAGCTCCGGCAGAGCAAGTCTTGCATTGGTTACCATGGGCACAATGGGTAAAAGCCTTCTCACCATTCGACCGATTCTGTTCACGTTGGAAAGCATGGCAACGTTGGCTGAATAAAATCCCAATGTTGAAGCATCGCCTCACGCCAGTCCTCGTTCACATCAAGTGGTAATTGAATAGGCATTGAACACTCAGGTACACTCGCTGATCTAAACAACGAGGTGCCTGTGACAAACTCTATCTTCTCTCCTTTATCGAATCCTCAAGTACATCGCCAAGTGTTAGCGCTCGCTATCCCTATGGTGCTTTCGAATATTACTGTTCCACTATTGGGCTTGGTTGACGCTGCGGTGATCGGTCACCTTGAACACGCTTGGTATCTCGGCGGTGTTACGCTTGGTAGCACCATGATCAGCGTGACGTTTTGGTTGCTTGGTTTCTTACGTATGTCGACTACAGGGTTGGCGGCGCAGTCTTATGGCGGTGAAGACCGAAAACAACTCGCTTTGGTGCTTATGCAAGGCTCACTAATGGCATTGCTGTTTGCGTTGGTCTTTCTTATTGCTCATAACCCAATCGCGGACCTGATCTTTGGTTGGAGTGATGCCAGTGCTGAAGTGAAGCACTATGGCATGCAATATTTCTCTATCCGCGTATGGAGTGCACCTGCTGCACTGATGAACTTTGTTTTGTTGGGTTGGCTGCTTGGAACACAAAATTCCAAAGCACCAATGTGGATGGTGATCATCACCAACGTGACCAACATCGCGCTCGATTTACTGTTTGTGATTGGCTTGGGCTGGAAAGTAGAAGGCGCAGCGCTGGCATCGGTGATTGCTGATTACTCAGGCATGGCGTTTGGCTTGATGTGTGTGTGGAAAACATGGCGTGCACGTCAGTTACCATCTCCGAAGAGCCTGCTAACCGATACTCAACATGGGCTAGGGCGTTTCGTAAAACTCAATCGCGATATCTTCTTACGTTCGCTATGTTTACAAGCTACGTTTAGCTTTATGACTTTCCAAGGTGCGAGCTTTGGTGATGATGTGGTTGCGGCTAATGCGGTATTGATGAGTTTCTTGATGATGATTTCCTATGGCATGGACGGTTTCGCTTATGCCATGGAAGCCATGGTTGGTAAAGCGATTGGCGCGAAAGACCGAGCGCAACTCAGTGCTTCGTTGATTGGTACGTTCTTCTGGAGTCTGATCATCTGTTTAGGTTTGACAGCGGTATTTGGTTTGGCGGGATCGCAATTGATCGCCATGATCACTTCGATTGACGCGGTGCAGCAGCAAGCGTCGATATATTTACCATGGCTGGTGGTCATGCCATTGGCATCGATGTGGTGCTTCCTGTTTGATGGCATTTTTGTTGGTGCCACCAAAGGTAAAGACATGCGAAACAGTATGTTTGTGGCGACTTGCTGTTTCTTCGCGATATTCTTTTTGTTCTCTGGCTGGCAAAACCATGCGCTATGGTTTGCGATGACCAGTTTCATGGCAATGCGAGGGGTTGGACTCGGCGCTATCTTTTTCTATCAATGGCGCAAGGGACGCTTTCTTGTCTAGTTACACATAAAAAAACAGCAGGTCGAGACCTGCTGTTTTAGCTTTTGGATCATGGCAACCCAATTGAATTAGAATAATCGGTTCAAACCGTTCAGTGCTGCTACGCGATAGGCTTCTGCCATCGTCGGGTAGTTAAAGGTGGTATTGACGAAGTATTCAATCGTATTGGCTTCACCTTTTTGTTCCATGATGGCCTGACCGATGTGGATGATTTCTGCAGCGCGCTCACCAAAGCAGTGAATACCAAGAATCTCTTTGGTTTCGCGATGGAAGAGGATTTTCAAACTGCCGATGTCTTTACCTGCAATCTGTGCACGAGCGAGATGTTTGAATGAAGAGCGTCCCACTTCGTAAGGCACTTTCGCCGCAGTCAGCTCTTGTTCGGTTTTGCCCACAGAGCTAATTTCTGGAATGGTGTAGATACCCGTTGGGATGTCATCAATCAGATTGCCGTCAGCTTGTCCTTTAGTGATGGCTTGTGCCACGAAACGACCTTGGTCATACGCTGCACTCGCTAGGCTAGGGTAGCCAATCACATCACCGACTGCGTAGATGTGTTCCACTTCTGTACGGTAGTTACCATCTACTTTGAGTTGTCCGCGTGAATCACCTTCAAGTCCAACCGCAGGTAAGTTGAGTTTGTCTGTGTTACCCGTTCGACCGTTAGCATACAGTAGGCAATCGGCTTTCATCTTCTTACCAGATTGAAGATGTACGATAACGCCATCTTCGGTGCCTTCAATTTTCTCGAATGTTTCATCGTTACGAATTACCACACCACTGTTCCAGAAGTGGTAAGACAATGCATCTGAGACTTCGTTATCTAAGAAAGAGAGCAGACGGTCGCGAGTGTTAATCAAGTCGGTCTTCACGCCTAAACCGCGGAAAATAGATGCGTATTCACAGCCAATCACGCCCGCACCGTAAATAATGATGTGGCGAGGGTCGTGTTTCAGACTCAGGATGGAGTCGCTGTCGTAGATGCGTTCGTGCAAGAAGTCGACGTCGTTCGGTTGGTAAGGGCGGGAGCCCGTGGCGATGACGAACTTATCTGCCGAATAGATTTCTTCTGTCCCGTCACTTTGCATCACGGCAATGGAGTAATTATCGATAAAACGCGCAGTGCCGAATAATAACGAGCATGAGTTGCGATCATAAAAGCCCTGACGAAGTCGCGTTTGCTTGTCGATGACCGATTTTGCGTGGCCTAAAATGTCAGAAAATGTTGCATGAAGGCTGGTGTTATTACGACAGAATAGCGGGTTGCTATTGAATTCAATGATTCGGCTAACAGCGTGACGCAATGCTTTAGATGGTATGGTTCCCCAGTGCGTACAACCGCCACCAACACTGCTTTCCTTTTCTACGATGGCAACATTTAGGCCTGCTTTGGTTAACCCCATTGCCGCCCCTTCTCCGCCCGGGCCACTACCAATTACGATCACGTCATAGTGATTAGCATGCGCCATGATGTCTTCCTTGTTATATTTGTTTAACATTGCTGTAGCGGGATTTTAACTCATTTACTCTAGGAGGAACATGTTATGCCGACTAGAGAGTGGAAGTGATCACGCAGAATCAACCAAAAGAACGAATTGGTATGTTGCATGTCTACTATTTGGATGGAGAGGATTGCAATTGGATGCATGCCAGTAGTAACGTGCTCGCCGCTTATTGGCAGACAACGTTACTTTATACGTGGGGTCGATATGCGTTATATTGAGGTTCTTGTACCCGATAGAAAAAGAGCAAGTTTAAGAATGAAATCGATGGGAATCCGCGCGCAGCAAAAAGAAAAAACACGTCGATCACTGATCGATGCGGCATTTAATCAACTCAGTGCGGACCGCAGCTTTTCTAATCTCAGCTTGCGAGAAGTCGCCCGAGAGGCTGGAATTGCGCCAACTTCTTTTTATCGTCACTTCAAAGACATGGATGAGCTTGGCTTAACCATGGTAGATGAAGGCGGTTTGTTGTTACGCCAACTAATGCGCCAAGCGCGTCAGCGTATTGTCAAAGAAGGCAGTGTGATTCGAACTTCGGTTGAAACCTTCATGGAATTCATTGAAAGTAGTCCTAACGTATTCCGCTTATTGTTGCGTGAGCGCTCTGGCACTTCTTCTGAATTTCGTACTGCCGTCGCTCGAGAAATCCAGCATTTTGCGGCAGAATTAACCGAGTATTTAATAAGCACTGGCATGACCAAAGAAGAAGCGTTTACTCAAGCAGAAGCGTCAGTCACTTTGGTATTCAGTTCTGGTGCTGAAGTTTTAGATTTAGATCGACGCGAGCGCGATGAACTCGCCGAGCGATTGATCATGCAATTGCGAATGATAGCCAAAGGGGCCTATTGGTATCGCAAAGAACGTGAACGTAACCGATTAAAAGGCGGGATAGAATAATGTCGAATGGAAATAAATCTGAAAAGAAAACGCTGATTTTGGCACTGGTTGCAGGTATGTGTGGTGATGCTTTATTGTCATGGTTGACCATGAGTGAAGTATCTTTCTCAATCTTCCCTTTGATTGCACTCGTGCTAGCAGTACAGGCGCTTTACCAAGAATACCTTAACAACCCTGTATCAGAAGATATCCCGCTAGTTGGTTTGGCGTGTTTCTTTGTTGGTGCATTTGGCCACTCTGCTTTCATCAAAGCACAATACCCAGAAGCCGGCTCTAACTTCTTCGCGATTCTGGTTTCAATGATTCTGTTGGCTTGGGTTGGTAAAAAGCTGGGCTTTATGGAGAAGAAAGCTTCTGCTGAATAAGCAAAAAAAATTCAATAAAAAGCGAGCCAATGAGCTCGCTTTTTTTGTATTTGACGCTGGTGGATTACGCTTTACGTTCTAGTAAAACGCCCGCTTCCATATGGTGTGTGTAAGGGAACTGGTCAAACAGAGCAAAACGAGTCACATTGTGCGTTTCACATAGAATGTCCAAGTTCTCTTTCAAAGTATCAGGATTACAAGAGATGTACATGATGCGCTCGTAACCTTGCACCATCTTACAAGTGTCGACATCCATACCTGAGCGTGGTGGATCGACAAAAATCGTGTTGCAGTTGTAGCTCTTTAGATCCACTCCTGCATCTTGTAGGCGGCGGAATTCACGTTTACCTTCGATTGCTTGAGTAAATTCTTCTGCTGATAGACGTAGGATTTGTACGTTATCAATCTCATTTGCTGCGATGTTGTATTGCGCAGAAACCACAGATGGCTTCGCCAATTCAGTTGCAAGAACGCGGTCGAAGTTTTGTGCCAGCGCCAGAGAGAAGTTACCGTTACCACAGTAAAGCTCTAGTAAGTCGCCAGTGCTTTCTTGAGTGCAGTCGACCGCCCATTCCAGCATCTTCTCTGCTACTTTGCCGTTTGGCTGTGTGAAGCTATTTTCAACCTGCTGGTAAATGTAGCTTTGACCGTTTACGTCCAGCTTTTCGATCACGTAGTCGCGGTCTAAGACAATCTTCATCTTACGAGCACGACCAATGATGTTTAGGTTGAAGCCTTCATCATTTAAACGTTGCTTAAGTGCTTTTGCGTTTTCAATCCACTCTTCATCAAGTTGGCGATGGTAAAGCAGTGAAACCAGAATCTCGCCACTTAAGGTCGATAGAAAATCCACTTGGAACAGCTTGCGACGCAAGGATTCATTATCTTTCATCGCATCCACTAAGAGTGGCATTAGGTCGTTGATCAGACGGCTAGCTGCTGGGAATTGGTCTACTCGATATTTCTCACGAGTTTCCTGATCGAACATGATGTAGTACAGGTCTTCACCTTCATGCCAAACACGAAACTCAGCACGCATACGGTAATGCTGCTCTGGTGATTCAAACACTTCCAGCTCTGGCACGTTGTATGGCGCGAACATATCCGTGAGACGTTCGACTTTTTCAGCCAGTTGTTCTTGGTAGCGTTGTGGATTTACATCAAGAGTAGCCATGATCTTACCTTTTATGGTGCATTCAATTTTAGAGCGCAGATTTTATTCAATCTCAACAGTATGTCCAGTTTTGTACTCTATTTGGTTTAAAGATAGTGTGTTCTGTGTCAGTTGATACGCAAATGAACCAAAACGTTACAATTGTTAGGGCTAATATTGGCTGGACAAATAATCAATAGCTTAATAGTATTTGCCCCAAGCTGGTGCTATCTAGCAATCTAGATGGCTGAAATGGGAATCTGGTGAGAATCCAGAACTGACGCGCAGCGGTAAAAGAGAACGAACGCTCATCAAGACACTGCATTAGTTTATGTGGGAAGTCGAGCAATTAGGTGGTACTGCCATGCTCTTGAGTCCGAATACCTGCCAGCAACTGAGCCACAGCACTGGACTACTTAAGACGAGTAGGGCTCGGTAGGAATTACGCGAATTAGGACAATACAATGAGAAAAACGTTTCTTGCGATCACGTGTGCATCGCTGCTTTCACCTACCTTTTATTTACAGGCCCAAGAAGCCTCTGCAGACGAAACGGTTGTGGTTACCGCAAACCGATTCCAGCAAATTGATGGTGCGGTTCTCGCACAAACCGTTACGGTAACTAAAGAAGATATTGAGCGCCTGCAAGCAAACAGTCTGTTTGATGTGTTCCGTACATTACCGAGTGTTGAAGTTGCCCAGTACGGTGGACGTGGTCAATCCGCCTCTATTTATGTACGAGGTGGTAGCTCATCCCAAGTTCTTGTTTTAGTCGATGGGGTTCGTATGCCTCGTGCGATTATGGGCGGCGTCGATTTTAATCAGTTTCCAATCAATTCTATTGAACGTATCGACTACATTCGTGGTGCGCGTGCTTCTATTTATGGCTCAGAAGCGATTTCTGGCGTAATCAATATTATTACTCGTGCGAACATTGATAGTGATGCAAGTCGTGTGTCCGCTGGTTATGGTTCGGACAATCATAAAAAAGGAACGTTTGTTGTCTCTAAGCCAGTCGGTGAAGGTAAACACTTTAAGGGCGTATTAGGCTACGAGAAAACCGATGGTTTCAATGTGAAGCCGTTGCCAGGTGTGAATAATGGCGATGAGCACGGCTTTGAAACGCTCAACCTAAAACTAGGCTACCAACAAAACTTCTCTGATAACTTATCAGGCTACGTTGGTCTGAGTGCTTACAATAATGAGTATGACTACGACAACAGTAGTTATGGAAACCCAGCATGGGGCACCGTTGATAAACACGAGAAGAAAACCGGTGAAGTTGAGTATGTCGGCGCCGATCTGTCGTTGGAATACAACAAAGACGTGTACTCATCTGAGTTGAAATTGGCTTACGGCCAGCAAGACAACTATGACCATAAATCAGGTCAAAGCAAATCAACCGGCGATCACGTTGCTATTGAGCAGTTCAATGCGATTTGGTTGAACTCGTACAGCGTAAACGAAGAGCTGAGCGTTGGTGGTGGTTTGGACTACCGCACAGAAAAGCTAACCAAGGGTTATATTGCCCCAAGTGATTGGGGACCTGCTAAAGATTACGACCCAGAAAAGAACCCAAGAACCAATTTTGGAGCTAGCGCAATTGCTCAATATGCGTATGACGTATGGACGTTAGAAGCGAGCGTACGTAACGATGAAAACAACCAATTTGGCAGCAACACCACTTGGCAAACTGCTGCGGGTTGGACGTTTTACGAAGGTTATGAATTAACGCTAAGCCACGGTACCGCTTTCCGAGCTCCGAGCTTTGTTGATTTGTATTATCCAGGTTACGAAATGCCAAATCTAAAACCTGAAGAATCAGAAAATACCGAGCTGTCACTATCGGGAGCTGTATCGATCCTTGATTGGACGGTAACGGGTTACTACAACCAAATTGAGAACATGCTAATTTGGGAAGGTGCGGGCATGCAAAATGTCGGCGAAGCAGAAATCAAAGGTGTAGAACTAGAGGTGAAATTCGATACAGATATCGTTTCTCATGAGTTTTACTTAGATTACAAAGATCCAGTCGATAAATCTGGTGCAGAAGATACTCAACTGGCATACCGCGCCAAGCGTGGTGCCAAGTGGAATGCTTACGCGACGTTTGACCAATGGACATTGGGCTCACAGTACCTCTACCAAGGTGAACGTTTTAATGGCAGTACAAGATTATCGAGTTACAGCCTATGGAACTTCACCGCTTCTTACGCGGTGAACCAAAACTGGGATGTTAATGCGAAGCTAAGTAATGCCTTCGATAAAGATTACGAGATGTACTCAGGTTACGCGACGCCGGGGCGTCAGTACTTTGTCTCGGCGGACTACCGCTTCTAATCGAATCCAACAAGACCGCCACATCGGCGGTCTTTCTTATTGTGAACAAAGAAGCTGGTGTAAATCGGTAACGAGGCAAGTAAATGACAAAGGCAAAACGTGTTGTGATTAGCTGGTCGAGTGGTAAAGACTCCACGTTAACGTTAGAGCGTCTAAACGAAAATCCGCATTATCAGGTGGTTGGCTTGTACACAACTTATGTTGATAAAGAAGTTCCTTTCCAAGCAACGCCACTTGAGGTTGTGCAAATGCAGGCGGACTTACTTGGTCTTTCGCTCATTACCATCGAGCTGCCCGAAGTCTTCCCGAGTAACGACATTTATCAATCGACCATCGTTCATGCATTGGAAAATAGTGGGCTGAATGTAGAAGCTGTCGCGTTTGGTGATATGTTCTGCAATGGTATAGCTGATTATCGACGTAGCTATATTGAGCCTGCAGGTTGGGAATGTGTATTCCCATTACTGGGGGAAGAGAGCAAGGCATTGGCATTTGAAATTGTCGAGCGCGGTATTCAAACCATGCTAATCACCATCGATGGAGAAGTATTGCCGTCGGAGTGGTGTGGACGTTGGTATGACAAAGCGCTGATTGAGTCATTACCCGGTCATATTGATCCCTGCGGAGAAAATGGCGAATTCCATACATTGGTGACATCAACTCCATCATTTCAAGGACATATAGAATTGACTAAGCTTGAAGTGGAAATAGGGGAGCGATTCAGCCATCAAAGATACCAAGCCAAAGCATTGCCAAAACAAATCTAACCAGTATGATCGCCGAGTCTCTAATTTGCAGGTAAGACTCGTGCGAGCATCAAGTAAGAAAAAAGTCCTAGTGTTTGACTCCGGTGTTGGAGGGCTATCGGTCTTTCAAGAAATCCACCGACTTCTTCCACACATGGATTACTTGTATCTATTCGACAACGAAGCTTATCCATATGGCGAGCTCGATCAAGATGTACTGATCACTCGAGTCAATCAGCTAGTGGCGGCATTGGTGGAAGAGCATCAAGCCGATATCGTGGTTATTGCGTGCAATACGGCAAGTACCATTGTGCTGCCTTCCTTGCGCGCTAATCTATCCATTCCAGTGGTTGGAGTGGTCCCAGCAATAAAGCCTGCTTCTTTACTTGCCTCTCTAGGTGTCGGGCTCATTGCTACGCCAGCGACCGTCACTCGTCAGTATACTCATGAGCTGATTCGCGATTTTGCTCAAGGAAAACCTGTTGAATTGTTAGGTTCTACTCGCTTAGTGGATATGGCGGAAGAAAAGCTGCGCGGGGAAAGTATCTCTTTAGTAGAACTCGAAAGCATTCTTCTACCGCTACGCAATAAAGTGGATGTTGCAGTACTTGGCTGTACTCACTTTCCTTTGATTAAAGATGAAATCAATCAAGCGTTAGGTGGAGAAGTCACGCTAGTTGATTCTGGCGAAGCGATTGCTCGTCGAGTAAAAGCGTTACTCATGAGTGATATGAAGCAAGAGAGTAAAGAGGAAGGGAGCAAGAAAATTTATGCCAGTGCACCTCCTTGGCAAGAAGATGCACTGAATATCTGTCTGGCAGAACTAGGTTTTAATCCTGTTCAAGTTTACCGCCATCCGGATGTTTAGGGTCGTTAGCAATTCGAACTTTCAGAGTTCGCTCCATATATTCCTTTTCATTGAGTTTCGCGATAGCAGGTTTGGCATCAGCCGCGGCCATCACGACAAAACCAAACCCTCTTCTTTTACCGGTGCGTTTGTCTTTCATTAAGCGCACCGCATAAACCTGCCCATACTCCGCAAACAAATCACGAACGTGACTCTCATTTGCTTTATAAGGCAAGTTGCCGACATACAGCGTTTTGGTCGAAGGATCGGAATCAGAAGGTTGAATAACAGGTGTCTTGCTAGAAAGTGAAAACAGAAAAGCAGTAGCGACAACACCAATAACAAAGCTCAAGGCTGGTGGAACCGGTAATTGAGAGAAGATAACTCCCCCGATAACCGCTAACCCAGCACACAAGGTCAGATTTTTTTTAGACGTCATTTTGATTACTACATATAGATGATAAAGAAATTGTCTGTCTATTAACAAAGTAGACACATGGATCTTACGTATATGGTTGGTGTTTTTCCAACCAATTGCTGTGATATGTCTCAAATGTGACGAAGAAATATGCAGATATAACGCATTTGATGGATAAGTGAGCGCTTGAATCGTTTTTTTAAAAAAAGGGGTTGCGCTCATTTCTGAATTCCCTATACTGCGCATCCACCGACACGGAGTGAGACGAAAGTCACACAGCGAGTCGGGAAGAGAGAAAAAAGAATTTGAAAAAATGCTTGACTCTCTCA
>NZ_MDAW01000165.1:0-6740 GCF_002875385.1 Vibrio sp. 10N.222.52.B12
AACTCTTAGCCTATTTCTTTATTGCTTCTTCTTTTTCGTGTTTTTTACTAAGTCAAAATTGTCTTTCTTTGGTGTTGCTGTCGAAGTGCGAGGAACGAATCCTTTTCTAATTTGAAGTCAGTAAAAGTAGGTGAGTTCAGTACGTTTTTCTTCTAGCCAACTTTCGTCTCTCAATCGATTTTAAGTTTTGTAGCTGCCCGTCTCACTTCAGTGTTCAAAGCCTTTCATATCATGTCAGTTTTCAATATCTTGGAGCGCATAAATAGAAGTAGCGCATGTACTAACAAATTGCTTAAGAGTGATTCGTAACGCGTAGCATTTTTACTTTGCGGTTGTTTATGTGATTAAGGCGCTGTGCGGTAGCTTTTGTATTGCGTTACTCACACCTTAGCAAGGCGTTAGGTGCTTGAAGGAAAAGGTAAGTATGGAAATTGCTTTTCAGCAGATAAACATTGATGATTTCGAATTGTGCGTTGCTGCAAGAAAAGATGCATACTTTTGTAGTTTTGGGCATTACGATGGTTTCGACGACTTCATCAGTGGTTATCGTGAACGAGTATTAGACCGGTTAGCAACATCAGGATGGTTCTATATCCATATATTTGTGGATGGTCAGTTTGCAGGGCAGTTAGAGTTTCGTAGCTTTTCACCCGAGCCGGAGACTGGCTATGTGCATCTCATTTACTTAAAGCCAAATTTTCGTGGTTCAGGGCTCGCTGCAAAATTGCAGGGTTATATTGTAAGCACGTTGAGTACAGCGGGTTGTTTGCGTGCAGTACTTTCAGTAAGCCGAACTAACCATCGAGCTCTCACATTCTATAAGCGCCATGGTTGGGAGTTCGTGCGCAAGAATCCCAAGCACGATGAAACAGACTTTTACCAACTTTGGCTCCGCACCTAACAAACTGTTCAAGAGGGATTCGCAACGCGTGGCATTTTTACTATGCGTTAGTTTTAGTGGTTAAGGTGGTATGCGGCGGCTTCGGTATTGCGTTGCTCACCCCTTAACAGGGCGTTATGTGAACTCAATCAAGCGCCAAAGTTAGCATCCTCTGGAATTGTATAGAATCTGGAGTTTTGTAGCTCTTCCAATGTTATTGCGCTTAATCCGACGTTTTCACGGTTTAGATTTACCCATTGTAGAAAGTTCATTTTTGGGACAGTCGCTATAAACCTTTTACGTAAAGCAGGACTAGTCACAGGGATAGTTAGCCCAACAGATTTGAATGCAGCTTTGATAATCTTAATATCACATCGATACAACTCTCGGGAGTAATCTGCACCGGTACAGTTGAGGTAGTTGAGTTCAATATTGTGGTGATATAACTGACGTGAAACTTCTACTTCTTGACTGTGAGCGGTTATAGTTCCAACTTTACGTACAAAATGGTATTCCCAGTCTTTCACTTCTCCAATACCAGTAGTTTTCAATTGGGACAGTCGTGCTTTGGGGTTGCTAGTAATGCCAATCTTAAAAATATGTAGTGCTGGTGAGTAGGCGATATAGATATGGTCACAACGATATTTATTGTTCCTAAACGGAGTTTTAAGGGCTTCTTCCAAGCTATTTCTGTCCATTCAAATCACCGTACTGTATGTTTGTGCAAAGGTTAGCATGGTGTGAGCTGAATAATATTGAGATTTGTCAAAAGCAAATGGTTGAAAGTACACATAACAATCTGTTTAAGAGTGATTCGCAACGCTTGGCATTTTTGCTATGCGTTGCGTCAGGTGTTTAAGGTATTATACGGGAGCATCGGTATTGCGTTGCTCACACCTTAACAGGGCGTTATGAGCCTAAAGTGAAATGTGAGGCATGCCGAGTAATTACCACTACAATATGAATCTGGTTGAGCTAAAGAATAGGCTTGGAAAACTTCAAACTTACGGAATTGATATTCATGCTTGAACGTATTGAAAAAATACTAGACCTTAACGACATCGTATACGAAAGCGGTGAAACAAGAATGTACATTAAGCTCGGTGGGTTGTGCTCAAAAGTTAAAATTAGCTACGATTATGCAACCAACAACTACAAAGTAAATTGTAGTGAACTAAGTCTGTTCCTCTCTAGCATCGTGTTTTTTTGCATGGCGTTTAACACGCTTCATCAGCCAGACTCAGAGTTGTGGTCAGGGTATTTCGCAGGTTTAATGTTTGCTATCGCTATTGGTAATCTATTTTTCATTGTATCTACACACATACAGCTGTTAGATTTGCGTGCGCAACTTAGGCAAGAAGGCGTTTACCTAAAAATCGGCTCATAACAAAGCGTTTAAGACGGATTCCCAACGCTTGGCATTTTCGGTTTGCTTTGAATTTAGTGTTTACGGCACAATGGTTTAGGTAAGGTGGTCTGCGTTGCTCACCACTTAACGCGGCGTTAGGCAGTACAATAAATGGACGTCTACTTCTACTTTAATTTGGTAAATTATTAGATATTCCGTCTCAATTTTATGTACTGATAATGCAGGTATTCTCGTATTTTGGCAGCATCCCCGTTTTAGGTGGGAGATTAGTCATGTATTTAGGTTTTGCTATTTTGTGCTTTCTTTATGTTTCGGCGACGAGTGTTGTTATTTATGAAAACTATGCGGAACCTCGAGGGTGGAGTGTAGGTGCGTGGTTTTCGGGATTGACGATACTTGTATTAGCTTCATTGATAACTGCCTTTGCGTGTTTGATTTTAAGCTACACCCTTTATGTTTGGTGGACGCCAATCTTGTTATTCCTAATAGGTTCAAGTCTTGCTCAATCTTTTATTGCTAGTTTAAAAGTAAAGAGTCAAGCGTTCGCATTTGTTGGGTTAATTCTTGGATGGGGACTTTTATATGGAGTAGTTCTGTAAGAACTGCCTAACAAATTGTTCAAGAGTGATTCGGCACGCGTGGCATTTTTACTATGCGTTAGTTTTAGTGGTTAAGGTGTTATGCTGCGGCTTCGGTATTGCGTGCCTCACACCTTAATTGGGCGTTAGCTCTCATGAGGTATTGTATGACTAAAGATTGGCCTGTGTGTGGACGAGTTGCACACCTTGGGGGAGGGTTATCTGCACAGATTGAACCTTTGAGTGATCAAGTTTTCATTTGGCCAAGAAGCCTCGACAATCAGGAAGCAGTGCTCTCCATTCCTACATTTGGAAGACTTTATTACGCACTAGAAAAATATCGCTTCTCTATCATTGGAGTCGAGTTTATTACTGACCAAAGCGAAATCCTGGGAGAGGCCCCAACTCAATTTAGAGGGTATGCAAAACAATGTAAAATTTGGCCAAACTGGGATGCATTTCAGTTATGGAGGAACTTGGCTCTTTCCGCATTTGAAAACAAAGACGGGCTTGGTTATGACCTATCAAACCGAATTTCATACCAGTTGAACACTCTCAACGAAAAGTTAAAGAACTTATCTGTAAGATATCGAGATCAATTAAATGCGGTTGTGTTAAAAGGTAAGTTCTCAGATGGACAAAGGTTTCAAGACGGCTTTACAAACCTTGTATATCAAGAGTTCCACTCTTTTCTGTTTGATGCTGGGATCTTAAGAGATTATCTAAGTGAGTATGTTTACAACTACTCTTCAAGTGGTGCTCTGAAGCTAAAGCATAAGGATAGTGACAAAGATATTGAAGTTACAACTGCAAATGGGTTGTTAAAAGCCTTGAAGCAAGCGCCTGAACTCTCACTTATAGAGGAGTCGCTTAAGAAAGCTATGGAGCCTGATGGGTGGTTATATGAACTGGGGACATATAGAGATTTGGTTATGCATACGGCTCCAATAAGTATTGCCAACCATCGTTTATATGCAATTCAGGTTTCACATACGTTCCCTGATGGAAAACAATTTCCAACAGTCAGGTTTCCATTACCAGAGAATCTTGAAGTGGTGTACAAAGATCGATGCAAGAGGGTCGATTTTAGTAAGTACATTGAACAATTCGACGAACTCTCGTCTAAATCGTTAGAAGAATACGGTAAATATGACTGCTTAGAATATGCGCATATGGTTCACCAGTTGCTGTCTAACTTAGCATGTTCTGTTGGAGGCGTTTCTCCAAATAAGCCGATGCGAATGACGTTTACTAAGACTAGCATGGGCATAAATGCAAGACCCGAGTTTATAAATGAGAGCTAACAAATTGTTCAAGAGTGATTCGGCACGCGTGGCATTTCTACTATGCGTTGGTTTTAGTGGTTAAGGTTGTATGCGGAGGCTTCGGGTTGCGTGCCTCACACCTTAACAAGGCGTTAGCCGTCATGGAGGAAAATTGGAAGTTCAAGTTATCGCAGCCCTAATAGGGATCGCTGGAGTCACATTAAGTGCAGTCTTTAGCGGTTTCGGGTATTACGCCAAAGTGCGAGCTGAAAAGCTACGAACGACGCGTCAGGTATTGTTCTATTTATTAGAGTTTCGTGCACACGTGTTAGCGTCAGCTATGTCGCCCTCAGAATTATATGACCAATACCTCAACGAATGTCGGAAATACTTTGATAAAAAGAGAATTGCAGGTGTAGTTATTCCGCAACAGAATCAGGAATTGATGCTGGGGTATTTTTCACAACTTATTGAGCAGATTACTCCAGAGTTATCGCAAGAATTTATTTCTGGCTATTCAAATACGATTAACGAGCTTGCTAAAGACAAACCTATTCTTGCTTTCCAACTCCGAGGTAAAGACGTTGCAACTAAAATGGTAATGCTCCAGAAGTCGTATTTAGAACAACTGCAAAGTACGGACTTGTTCGCAACCGATCAAAGCATCAGTGCTTTCCTCCAAAAGCAAGTAACAGAAGCTCACGATAATGGGCTAAGGGAGGTTTTAGCTTTGTTAGACGAGGAGCTAACGGTTGTATCTCGGGCTTGTGGAGTGGTCCACTACATAAAAGTTAGAAAAATAGTTAAAAGTAAGGTTAAACCAACAACCAACCTTGAAGACGTTGGTATCGAAGAAATGTTCGACAGTTTGTTATTAGCATTTTCTCACCACATAAACTCAGAGCAAGAGTGCGTGGAAAATGACGGCTAACAAACTGCTCAAGAGGGATTCGCAACGCGTGGCATTTTAACTATGCGGTAGGTTTAAGTGATTAAGGTGGTATGCGGCGACTTTGGTATTGCGTTGCTCACCCCTTAGCAGGGCGTTAGCATTCAAGGCTATCATGGAAAATAAGCGCATGATATACTTAATTAAAAGTTAATAATATCAATGAGGTGACGATATTGGAGCTTGCATTACAAAACATGCCTGCTTACAAACGGTGGTGGTATAAGTTTTTGAGTTTGGGTCTTATCCCAAGTATTTATAGTGTCATTGCGTTTGGTTATATTGGTATACCTACTGAAATTCAAGAGATGGTTCGTCGCCAAATTCCACCGAATGTCCGAGTTAAACTGTTGGATTTTTGGTCATTAGACAGTTGGTTCACAGCTTTATTTATCAGTGCCTTAATCTGTGCAATTTGGAGTGGTGTGGGTGGCTATATAACACGTGCTCTTTTGAAAAAAGCGTACCATCGAATAAATAGTGAAAATGAGCAACTACTTGAGGATGTGCAACAACTTCAAGAAAAAAATGAGAGTAATGCCATTAATTGCTATGAGTTGTTTAGCCGATACATTTTTAACAATTATTTCTCTAAGTTTGAGCTATCTTCAAATGAGAGAATAAGTTTGTATAAATTGGATATGGATCTATTTTTGTGTGTTGGTAGACATTCTGACAATGAGCTGTACAAAACACGCCCAAACAGGTTGTATCCTAGAAATGTTGGTTGCATAGAAAAAATTTGGCAGACAGGTTACTTTGAGGATGTTAATCCTCACGATCCTGAGACAGCTTTGGGTGATTGGAAACAGTATAATATTGATGAGTTTTCTCTTGATAATGAGACTCTAGATAATATAAAAATGAAAAGTAGGGCTTTACAAGGGTTTAGAATCCAGAATAGTCAAATGGATACGGTTGCAGTTTTGGTTTTTGAGTCTATCAACGCTGATGGTTTGAAACTGTCTAGAATCAAAAATGCCATGACACCAAGAGAAAAGGCAAATTTGTGTCATCTGCTAGAATCATTAGATAGTCATATGCCTAGCTTGGAAATTGCTTCATCGGAGGGCTTTTGATGGAAAATGTGATTATGAATGTTATCAAATACATATTACAGGTTTATCCATATAAAGATGAGCTATCGGCATCACGATTAACGAAGATGTTGTATCTTACTGACTGGAAGTCAGCACTAGAGTATGACTCACAGTTAACTGATACTATTTGGCACTTCCACCATTACGGGCCGTACGTAGACGATTTTGTTAAAATGGCAAAAGATGATTCTGAAATTCAGGTAACGACAACTACCACTATGTTTGGTGGAAACAAGCAGTTATTTGAGTTATCTAGAGGTGTTACTCGCCCGATTGAGCTCAACCCTGAACTAAAGCATATAGTTGACTTTGTTATCGAAGCTACAAAAGATAAGAACTACGAAGAGTTCATTAAATTGGTGTACTCAACATATCCAGTTATCTCTAGTTCCAAATATAGTAATCTAGACCTAGTTCAAAAGGCTCGTGAATATAAAGCACACCTAGTTGCACAATAGAATGCTAACAAAGCATTTAAGAGTGATTCCCAACGCTTGGCATTTTTGATGTCATCGTTGGGTTTTGTGTTTATGGGGGTAAGGTTAGGTTTCGTGGTAGCGTTGCTCACACCTTAATGCGGCGTTATTTCCGCAACGGAT
>NZ_MDAW01000166.1:0-79751 GCF_002875385.1 Vibrio sp. 10N.222.52.B12
ACCTATTTTAGGACTAGACACCGTTTTAAAGGTTTGGACCTGTAGACGGTCTGTGCGGCATATTGTTGCGCAGTTGGTTCATACCTTGGTACATACGTAGGAACCACACGAGAATCGCAAGCGTTGCGAACAGCATACCTACCCAAGGAATGAAATAAGCAACCGTGTCTAACAAGGTACTGTGCACCCAATAATCACTTACGCCAACCAATACACCATTCGATGTTGCCACTGTTACGATCAGAACAACAAAGAACGTGAAGTACAGGAAGAATGTGCGAATCAAGCCGTAGTAATGTGAATTCACTACGTCACTGTCTTCACCTTTATCCAAACGGTAACCCGCGTAAATGATTGCGATAACGCCTGAGATCAAAAACGTAAACGGGGTAAAACAACTCAGGATGTAGGCAACCCAAATCCCGTTATGAGGTTTGTTCATTCGTCTTCGCTCCTTTTACGTCCGCTTGAGCTGTGTCAGCCTCACCCATCGCTTCTTTAGATTTCACTTCTTCATACCAAAGGTCGTGGTGCTCTTTCGCCCATGTCTCGTCAACTTCACCAGTAACCATACCTTCTAGTGCACCTTCCATACCGAATAGACCGATGTAGATGTGGAATATAAAGCCACAGATCAGAATCAGTGCTGAAATCGCGTGAACAAGGTTAGATAGTTCCATATCGCGGCGAGTTTGGCCGAAAATTGGGAAATCCAGAACTAAGCCACTCACTGCAGCAATAGCACCGAAGAAGATCAACAGCCAGTAAATCGCCTTCTCACCACCGTTTGAGAAACCAGCCGATGGATGCGTACCTTTATGCTTACCAACCATGCCGCCCATTTTCATGAACCAACGAATGTCAGTCATTGTTGGAATGGACTTACGCCACCATTTCAACAGAACAAACATCAGCAAGATAAAGAACAAAGGACCCATGTAGTTGTGGTACTGCTTCGCCAACATGACGATGAAGCCCCAAAACTCAGTTGGTACGTACGGCTTCAAGAAGTGCTTACCGTAAACCAGCATCAAACCACTGAATGCCAGCGTTAAGAAGGTAAACGCCATGCTCCAGTGCAGTGCGCGGTCTAGTCGAGACCAGCGTTTCATCTTCTTGCCAGTACGTGGTTTGCTTAGCATCAGAGGACCAACGAATACGTAAGCCATGATAACCATTGCGATACTGCCGAAAATCGCGACAGCGCCCGCAGGAGACATCCATTTCTCTTTAAGAATGTACCAAGTCTCACCCGGAGTACTGATCAGCACACCGTGTTCCGCTGATTTCGACGTGGTATAGCCTTCTTGCCCCTCTTTGACCTGACGCCAAAAGTCTGCACCTGCAAGTTGCGTCATCTCCTGTTGTACCACTGGAGATGTGTCTTCTTGCGCAGACACTGGCATCGTGAAGGTCAGCAGTAATGCTGTCATCATAGACAGCATTACAAGAGACGCACGTTTAAGAGTATTTAACATGTGTCTCTCCTACTTAGCTTTTGGTTGCGTCGTAAGAAAGATCGTTACCGTCTGTCCAACCTGCGTTTTTCGCACCGCGCTCAACCACACGTTGACGGAAGATGTCAGAAACTTTCTCTGCATCACCCGCTAGCAGTGCTTTTGTTGAACATAGTGACGCACACATAGGTAGCTTACCTTCAGCAATACGGTTCGCACCGTACTTCTCACGCTCTTCTAGAGAACCTGGTTCTGTGTTTGGACCACCTGCACAGAAAGTACATTTGTCCATTTTGCCACGCTCACCGAATGACGCTTGTTTCGGGAACTGAGGCGCACCGAATGGACAAGCAAACAGACAGTAACCACAACCGATACAAAGATCTTTGTTGTGAAGAACGATGCCATCTTCTGTGTGCTCGAAACAGTCAGCTGGACAAACCGCCATACAAGGCGCATCTGTACAGTGCATACAAGCAACAGAGATTGAGTTTTCACCTGGTTCACCGTCGTTTAGTGTTACCACGCGGCGACGTTGAATGCCCCACTCAAGCGCATCATCGTTTTCGTTCTTACATGCAGTAACACAGCCGTTACACTCGATACAGCGTTTGGTGTCACATAGGAATTTCATTCGTGCCATTGTCAGACTCCTTACGCTTTACGAATGTTACATAGGGTTACTTTAGTTTCCTGCATCAAAGTAACAGGGTCGTAACCGTAAGTGGTTGCCGTGTTGGCTGCTTCACCAACAACATAAGGATCCGTACCTTCAGGGTACTTAGGACGTAGGTCTTCACCTTCGAACTTACCGCCGAAGTGGAACGGAATGAACGCAAGACCCGGTTTAACACGACGAGTTACCATCGCTTTCACCTTGATGCGGCCTTTTTCTGCACCTTCAACCCAAACATCATCGCCATCTTTGAAGCCAAGATCGTTTGCGTCTTTCGGGTTCACTTCAACGAACATTTCTTGTTGAAGTTCAGCAAGCCATGGGTTTGAACGTGTCTCTTCACCACCACCTTCATACTCAACCAAGCGACCAGAAGTCAGGATGATTGGGTACTCGCCAGACTTGTCTTCTTTCTGGATAGACTTGTAAAGCGTTGGTACACGGAAGATCGCTTCTTTGTCGTCCCAAGTTGGGTAATCCGTTACAAGGTCACGACGTGGCGTGTATAGCGGCTCACGGTGTAGCGGCACGCGGTCTGGGAATGTCCAAACAATTGCACGTGCTTTTGCGTTACCAAACGGGATACAACCGTGCTTGATTGCAACGCGTTGGATACCGCCAGACAGGTCCGTTTTCCAGTTTTTACCTTCCGCTGCTGCTTTTTCTTCAGCCGTTAGGTCGTCCCACCAACCAAGCTGTTTGATTAGCTTGTCAGAGAACTCTGGGTAACCGTCTTTGATTTCACAGCCTTTTGAGTAGCTGTCTTCAGCAAGTAGGCTTTGACCTTCAAACTCAACACCGAAACGCGTACGGAAGTTACCGCCACCCTCTGCAACCGTCTTCGACGTATCGTACAGAATGTGTGTGCCTGGATGCTTCATCTCTGGTGTGCCCCAACATGGCCAAGGTAGACCGTAAGTCTCACCATTCACAGGACCACCCTCTGCTTCCAGAGATGTCTTGTGGAATGTATGCCAGTTTTGTTGGTGCGCTTTCAGACGCTCTGGGCTTTGACCTGTGTAACCGATGGTCCACATGCCTTTGTTGAATTCGCGAGTAATGTCTTCAATTACTGGCTGGTTGTTCTCTACGCGTACGTTTTTGAACAGCAGATCTTCATAACCTAGCTTCTTAGTTAGTAGGTACATGATTTCGTGGTCAGGTTTAGATTCGAACAATGGCTCGATAACCTGATCACGCCACTGAAGTGAGCGGTTAGATGCTGTCACACTGCCGTTCGTTTCAAACTGAGTCGTTGCAGGAAGCAGGTAAACGCCATCAGTACGATCGTTCATTACCGCTGCAACTGTTGGGTATGGGTCAACAATAACCATCATATCCAGCTTCTGCATCGCTTTCTTCATCTCAGGACCACGAGTCTGAGAGTTTACTGCGTGACCCCAGTAGAACATTGCGCGGATGTTTTCACGTTGACGAATGTTTTCTTTGTTTTCAAGAACACCATCCACCCAACGAGATACAGGGATACCTGCACTGTTCATTGGTTTTTGACCGCCGTAAGCGTTGTCATCGAAACGACCTTTGATCCATTCGTAATCGATTTCCCACACTTTCGACCAGTGACGCCAAGAACCTTCAGACAAGCCGTAGTAGCCTGGTAGCGTGTCAGATAGAACGCCAAGGTCAGTTGCACCCTGTACGTTATCGTGGCCACGGAAGATGTTTGCACCGCCGCCTGATTTACCGATGTTACCTAGCGCAAGCTCAAGTACACAGTAAGCACGTGTGTTATTGTTACCAGTCGTATGCTGAGTACCACCCATACACCACACGATACAACCCGGACGATTTTCAGAAAGCAGTTTCGCTGTTTGGTAAACTTCAGACTCAGGAACGCCAGTTACGCGCTCAACTTCTGCTGGTGTCCACTTAGCCACTTCTGCACGGATTTCATCCATACCGAATACACGTTGACGGATGAACTCTTTATCTTCCCAGTTATTCGCGAAGACATGCCATAGCACGCCCCAAATAAACGCAACGTCAGAACCAGGACGTAGAGACACGTAGTGATCCGATTTTGCAGCGGTACGAGTACGACGAGGATCCGCAACAACGATCTTACAGTTGTTCTTCTCTTTCGCGATTAGGATGTGCTGCATCGCAACAGGGTGCGCTTCTGCAGGGTTTGAACCAATGAACAGCATCGACTTACAGTTGTGCATGTCATTGAAAGAGTTGGTCATCGCACCGTAACCCCAAGTGTTTGCAACACCTGCTACGGTTGTTGAGTGACAGATACGCGCTTGGTGGTCAACGTTGTTGGTACCCCAAAGCGACGCCATCTTACGGAACATGTACGCTTGTTCGTTGTTGTGCTTCGCACTACCCAACCAGTAAACGGAATCTGGACCCGACTCTTTGCGGATGTCCATCACCTTGTTACCGATTTCTTCGATCGCTTGATCCCAAGAAAGCTTCTTCCACTTACCGTTTTCAAGCTTCATTGGGTATTTAAGACGACGCTCACCGTGACCGTGTTCGCGCAGTGCTGCACCTTTTGCACAGTGTCCACCAGCGTTGAATGGGTGGTCGAATGCAGGCTCTTGACCTGTCCAAACGCCGTTTTGAACTTCGGCGTAGATACCACAACCTACAGAACAGTGAGAACAGATAGTACGTTTTACTTCTGTTTTCGCTTCTGGATCCACCGATTTAGCTTGTGCTTTCTTCATCATGCCCGGTGCAAAAAGACTAGCACCTACAACCGCACCACCAGCAGCAAGCGAGGTGTTTTTCATGAATGCACGGCGAGAAACGCCAAGCTGATTGGTTTCTTTGCTCACACTGTCGGAGCGTTTGACAAGTTTCATCCGTTATCTCCTAAAGTGTGTCGTAGTAATCGCGAATGTGTTGAGTTTCACGATACCCTTTCTTCTTCACGTCTTTTTCAGAAGGCTCAACCGTTTCTGAAGCGCTTGCCACTTTTGTTGTTCCAGCGACAACCGCACCAGCTACGGCTGCAGTCGTTAAGCCTTTCAGGAGATCCCTACGGCTTGTGTTTATTTCTTTATTATCTTTCATCATTGCTTCCTTACCTTACGGTAGATCTTTGGAGGCTATTGCCCCTCTATCGATATGACCAAGTACTGCTCGATTACTCGTAATCAGTGACGTTTTTCACATCAATTTTTAATTTGTGCTTACTGCTTTTGGTGTTCACGCTAAAGCGCACTTGTTCCAGTGTTAAGAACGCCTCACACAGCTGAGCTGCTGGCTTATAAAAGTTCGCGCTCTGTGCGTTTTCTAGTTGTTGAGTGAAAGAGTTAAACCAAGGTGCGATGTGTTTGTTAAACACCGCTTGTTGAAGGTCTTCTTCTTCACCCGTTAGCATCGACATCACTTCACAAAGTGCTGCAATGTGGTCTTCCGGCTCTTTCACATTTTCATCGCGCTCGAAACCAAGCAGTTCCAAATCGTGACGAATTTCAGCCAGTGGTTTTTCCATCATTGCGCCCGTCATGTGCCATGAGCCAAACGGCATCACTTCACCACGACCTATACCAATGAAAAGATCTTGGTATTCATCTTCAAGCGCTTCGCGGTTGGAGTCTTTCGCCGCTTGCTGAAGCGCAATCCACGCTTTTTGCATTGCGCTTTCTGATGGTTCAACTTCTAGAGAAATCAGGAACTCGATCATCTCTTCACTTGGTGCGCTACGGAAAAGCGCTGACAAAACCAAGTAGATCTCTGTTCTCAGTGTTTGCTCTTGTTCTCGTTGTGTATCCACTGCGAGCTCCTAGTATTTCAGTTGTTTCATTGGGTCTTCTGCCATCGACTCAAACATGTCGATCACACGGCAGTCTTCACACATTGCGATGCGATTGATCGCCGCTTCATCAGAGAAATGAGAGTGACCGCGTAACTTATTTTGTAGCATATCGATCATAGACTGAGGTGCGAATGGCTTATGACAGCGAATACATTCCGCTGCTTTCTCTTCATGAATCACCACCGCTTTTTGGCGCTCTTCTTTCACCCAGTTCATGCGTGGCGTTAAAGTCAGAACTTTCTCTGGACATGCCTTTTCACACAAACCACATTGAATACAATCTTGTTCAACGAATTTAAGTGATGGAGATTCACCATCAGTATGTAGTGCACGTGTTGGACAAACCGCCACACAGCTCATACACAACGTACAATCTTTGCTTTCACAAGAAACATTGCCGTAAGGCGCGTTCGCAGGCAGTTCAACAATGTTCTCAACCGGAATACGAGAAGAAGACATTGCATCCAGCGCAGTAAACAAACGTTGACGCTTGTTACCTTGAAGATCGCCAAGGGCAAGGTCGAATGAATCTGTACATAGTGTTGGAGGACCTTCACGAAGCGATTCCAAGTAAAGGATATCGATGGTCTCTTTTGCGATACCAAGTTGATCCAATAGCTCTTGCGCGATACCTACTTCGTTATTTAGAACACGAATGATGGTTGCAGGCATAAAACGAGAAGCTGCAAATAGTACTTGCGTCGCGCCATTAACTAGAGCTGCGAACCATGTATCGATACCGATAGAAGGAAGCTCTTCAACCACAATTGGAATCACGTTATCTGGTAGCGCTTTCAGTGCCATCACGTTGTAAGTCTCGTGACGAGAACTACAGATAAGAACGATAGGATCCAGACCGCCCGCTTGCTCGTAGTTCGCTAGCGTGCGTTCAATGAATTTTTGCGTATCTTCAGGATTAGGTAGCGCGTAGTGAATCGCTTCTGTCGGGCAAGCCGTTGCACAAGTACCCACGCCCTGACATAGGTATGGGTTAATCTCGATGCGATGACCGGTTTTATCGCTGCCTTCACTTGATAGTGCACCAGCAGGACAAGCATCCACACAACGCTCACAACCTTTTACGCCACGAGAACTGTGCGCACATAGGTCAGTGTCCAGACGGAAGAATTTTGGCTTATCAAACGTACCCATTAATGTTGGGATTTCTTCTAGCGCTTCAGCCAGTTTTGGATAGCCGCGTCCCACTGGGTAGTAACCCGGAACCGGAACCTCTTCTGACATACAGCTGCTTAGACAAAGATCGAGAACAACATCGAAACAATCACTATTAATAGCGACTCTTGCTAGGTTGCTTGTTAGACCGTTATTTTCGATAAGCACTTCAAACGTGCCTAGGAAACCAGAAACCTGAACTGAGTTTGCAAAGTACAGTTCTGGATTGGTGCCTTTCTCTCCGTCTGTAGAAAGAAATGTCAGGCTGTTCATTTGAGATAGCTGCGCGGCTGCACTCTCAATGATGGCAGTCGGTCCAACAATCAGTGTATTACCGCCACTCTCGTAGCTCACCGTTGGTGGAATAAGATTGGTCAACTCTACGGTATTCTCAAACGCATACAGACGCGCTTTACCGTTATTGGAAGTTGCTTGTTCTAATAGTTGTTTCAACATTGCTCAGTTCCATTTATACGCATGGATAGTTTCTTCCATCTTTCATTGTAGTTAGCGCAGGCGATTCTGCTGATTAACTCGTCAGTAACTACGCCTTTTAGGTAGTCCCACCCGGGTTATCACTGCCTGTTGGGCAAATGGTCTAACTTCAACAAGAATGGTAATGAGCAACAGATAGCAAATGTCGTGCCAATTAAATATCAGCTAATTTTCAACAGGTTAGCTATTTATCTTAGAAATAGTAGGGATAAAAAAACCGACTGGGACATTTTGTCTCAGCCGGTTCATTGAGCGTTTAGTCAAAATGTACCTATTCTTTGTGTGGTATATTTTGTCCCACCTCTTCAGGGGCTAGTTTTGTCTCTGGAATATCATTTTTACTAGATACTGTATTTATATCCAGCTTTTTTTGTTCTTCGGGAATTTCGGCACCTTCAGCAAGTTCTACATCAGCCGATTCAATATCACTTTCTTCATGAGATTCAGTTGGTTGTGCGGTTTCTTCTGCTGATTCTTCTTCCGTTTTCTCTTTTACCCAATCACGAAGTGTTTCAGCCACTCCTTCAGAAAGCGACTTGAGGTTACTGTAGTCATCATCGTAATCATCCAAGCCATCACGAACGTTAAACTCTTCTGATAAGAACATCTTACGCAGTGCGGCTTTCTTAACGCTCTCTGAAGCCTCAGACACCAATAGCTGCGCTACGGACATCTCTTCAGAATCAGTAGTTTCGCTTGATGCTTCTTGAGCCATTACTCCTTTAGCTTCAGTCTCAGTAACAGAAGCCTCGGTAGCCAATGTTTGCGCTTCCGTACTTAAGTCTTCATGAGCTAGTGCGGTTTTTGGTTCACTAGATTCAACAGGCTCCACTACCTTAGCGTCTGTAGACTCGGTAGTGGTTTCTTCTAATTTACGTTTCGACCAACGGCTAAAAAAACTAGTTGCCATTTGCTCTGCCCGCTCCTTTGCGTTTCTTGCGTCTTACTTCTAATAACTCACCATGGCGACCAATAAAGGCTTCCATCCAAGCTTGAATAGTTAATGGCATATCATTGGACAACACTAGGTTATCGCCATCCATATATTGTGCAGCAACCGTTTGAGAGGCAGTAAGCAATTGAATTATTGGTTTTTCACCAGAATCCACATTATCCATAATTAAAAACAACTTAGGTTGCTGAGAACTTAGATTAAATCGGTAATCAGTGCGCTCATCTTTATGCAGTTGCAGTAAACACACATCTTGAGTCTCATCCGTTGGCGTGATTTCAAAACCTGCAAGCTGCCATTGAGTCGTAACCCAAATCCCAGTGCTGATTTCGTGCTCTACCAAATCAACGCCAATTGGCCATGAATCTTCTGTTTTTTCGTATTTGTTCTCGAACTCTTTCGTATTCGACATAACTCATCCAGTTTGTTCTATGTAGGCTTGAAGACAGAAAAGGACATTTTGTACTTTGCTTTCAACCATTTTAGCGTTACAAAGCAATAAACGCGCCAAATCAAACTCACTTTTCTCTCTATACAAAATTAGTCTAGCCGTCAGTGTGAGTCTGTGTCATTACTGCGAACTCTCAGTTTTAGCAGACATTTGACGTAAAGCCTCGCAATTTCATTTATACCCGCTATTTTGGAATGAGAATTGCTTTGTAATCCTGTTAAGACAAAAGAACCCATCAATGAGAGCGTGTATCGGCTCTCTCATTCATCAGGACATGACTGTGGTAAAACCAAACATTATTAAAACCAGTGAAAATCCCCTACAGACCATCGAAGTAGAAGTGTTTGACGAATACGGTGAGAAGCTGACTAAGCAAATTGCGTGTGAACGCCCTCTTACCGTCATGTTGAACTGGAAAGAGATTGTCACACTGATGACACTCGGTTCTCGCCCAGAAGCGCTTGTATTGGGTTATTTGAAGAATCAAAGCTTCCTTTCAGATCCTGAAGCGATTGAATCTGTGATTATCGATTGGGAAACGCACACAGCTGCGGTTATCACCAAAGAGAACATTGAACATCTTGAAGGTGCATTGAAGAAGAAGACCGTCACGTCTGGTTGTGGTCAAGGCACTATGTACGGCAACGTAATGAAGCAGCTTGAAGATTATCAAGTACCACAAATGCCACTCAAACAGTCTGAGATATACACCTCGTTAGAAGCGTTGACGCACTATAATGACACTTACAAGAAAGCTGGTGCAGTTCATGGCTGTGCAGTGTGCAAAGGCGATAAAGTACTGTCATTTGTGGAAGATGTTGGTCGCCACAATGCTGTTGATACCCTCGCGGGCGAAATGTGGCTTAACCAAGAAACTGGCGAGGATAAAATTTTCTACACAACGGGTCGCCTTACATCAGAGATGGTGATCAAGGTCGCTCAAATGGGCATTCCAGTTTTGCTGTCTCGCTCTGGCGTTACGCAAATGGGCTTAGATCTAGCCAAGAAGTTTGGTATTACCACTATCGCTCGTGCTAAAGGTTTACGTTTCCAAGTATTCACAGGCGCAGAGAAAATTGATTTTGACGTAAAGGGAAATCAATAACTCATCATTAAGTCGCCAAATGAGTTAGACTTAAACAATCATATGGATTCACAAAGGATGTGAACGATGAACAACGATCAACTGTGGAATTATCTACTCACCCCAAGCGGTATCATCGTTTCGATGATCATTACTTTCGGGCTCGTTGGCATTTATGCTTATCTAATGAGGCAATTTAAGGATTGAACGCCACAACCTAGCGCTAGCAAAGAATAGACATAAAAAAAGACCTCGCGATGAGGTCTTTTTATTTATTCGGTAGAAGGATTAGCCTTCAATACCACGAGATTTTAGGAACTCAGAGTAAGTGCCTTTGAAGTCTGTGATTTTACCATCACGGATTTCGATGATACGCGTAGCTAGTGAGTCTACGAATACACGGTCGTGCGATACGAAGAACAATGTGCCTTTGTACTGCTCTAGTGCCGTGTTCAATGATTCGATAGATTCCATATCCATGTGGTTGGTTGGTTCGTCCATTAGCAGCATGTTTGGTTTGTGCATCATTAGCTTACCAAGCAACATACGACCTTGCTCACCACCCGACAGTACTTTTACTGACTTCTTAATGTCGTCTTGACCAAACAGCATACGACCTAGGAAACCACGAACCACTTGCTCGTCGTCGCCTTCTTGACGCCATTGACCCATCCAATCTGTCAGGTTCATGTCTTCTGCAAAGTCATGCGCATGGTCTTGCGCGTAGTAGCCAATGTTTGAGTTTTCAGACCACTTGAACTCACCAGAGCGTGGCTCTAGTACGCCAGCAAGTGTGTTTAGTAGGGTTGTTTTACCCACACCGTTCTCACCGATGATTGCAACGCGCTCACCGACTTCAAAAATCGCATTGAAGTTAGCAAACAGATCGTCTTCAAAACCTTGGCTTAGGTTTTCAACAATCAGAGCGTTACGGAACAACTCTTTAGACTGTTCAAAACGAATGAATGGGTTTTGACGGCTAGACGCTTTCACTTCGTCCAGTTTGATCTTGTCGATTTGCTTCGCACGAGATGTCGCTTGCTTTGCTTTCGATGCGTTTGCAGAGAAACGCGCAACGAACGTTTGTAGTTCAGCGATTTGTGCTTTCTTCTTCGCGTTGTCGTTCAACAGACGTTCACGAGCTTGGGAAGCCGCTGTCATGTACTCGTCGTAGTTGCCTGGGTAAACACGTAGTTCACCGTAATCCAAGTCAGCCATGTGCGTACATACTGAGTTTAGGAAGTGACGGTCGTGCGAGATGATGATCATGGTGCAGTTACGCGCGTTTAGCGTGTCTTCCAACCAACGGATAGTATCCATATCCAAGTTGTTGGTTGGTTCGTCAAGAAGCATCACATCAGGGTCAGCAAAGAGAACCTGCGCTAGAAGCACACGAAGTTTCCAGCCTGGCGCCACTCCACTCATTAGACCGAAGTGTTGCTCCATTGGGATACCTACAGCAAGAAGCAACTCACCCGCTTTCGCCTCGGCCATGTAACCGTCCATCTCCGCGAACTGAACTTCAAGGTCAGCCACTTTCATGCCGTCTTCTTCGCTCATTTCTGGCAAAGAGTAAATGCGGTCACGTTCTTGCTTCACTTCCCATAGTTCTTTATGACCCATGATTACCGTGTCGATAACCGTGAACTCTTCATATGCGAACTGATCCTGGTTCAGTTTTGCAACGCGCTCGTTCGGATCGTAGCTTACGTTACCGCTAGTTTGCTCTAGCTCACCACTCAGGATTTTCATAAAGGTTGATTTACCACAACCGTTAGCCCCGATTAAGCCGTAGCGATTACCTTCGCCAAACTTAACTGAGATGTTTTCAAATAGCGGCTTAGCGCCAAATTGTTGAGTAATATTCGCTGTGGAAATCAAAACCTTTACCTTAGCAATTCAAGTTTATTGGGAAAAACCGCGCAACGTTACTGCTTAAGGCTACACACTTCAAGTTTTGTTTTTATTAATTAATGAGAAAAAGCTTTCTTCGTTCGGTTGTTTTTTGAGATTTGGCTAACATAAACCTTGCCATTTCTAAGGGCTCTTACCTTAACCGGTTCAAAAGTGAGACATAAATCTGTCATGACTAAGCATTGACATACCCCATAAAATTGGGTTTATAGTGCGTCCCCTTTTATCAATTCCGTACGTCATTCCTTTATTGAGCATCCATTTCTCAAAGGAAATCGCAACATCACGCACGGTCATTGGGTAAAACTCGCATATCGCGATAAAGCAACTACACTAACTCTAACCTTATAAGTTTTAAGAGAATTTTATGCATTTCATGGCGCGCATTTTAATGCTAGTCGGTCTCGTGCTTTCTTTACCCGCTCACGCTGAGTGGGAGTACGAATTCCAACCTGAGCCTCAAGTATTGCCAGTGGCGCAAGAGATCACTCAGGAGATAAACAAATTGCCTGAACCTTTGTTTATGTCTGACCAAGACAAACGCAAAGTCAATCAACTGCTTAATGCAGTGATGAACGAGCAGCGCAAACAAACCCTCATCTTTGACCAACATTTAAAAGCTTATCGCGAGTCTGGTGAAGACAAAGAGTGGTTTGAAACGCAGTCTAGCAATTTGACTCTGAACAGCCTTGGTCAAAGCAAAGAGCGATTATTAGCATTGACGGATCCGATTACACACGACAAGCTAACTGGCTTTGGTCCTTATGGTGTGACCCAATTCAAGCAAGAGTGGCGTCAAACTCAATTGAATGCGGAATACTTACTGTTCTTCCAGATTCGTTCATTCCAATCGCTGATAAAAGAGGTGTTCATTTCACCAATCCCAGTACTTTGGGCAGGCATTAAAGTACTGTTTATTTACTTTGGGTTGGTTTGGTGGTTAACCAACAGCAAGCGCATCATTACGCTGTTCCGTGAAACGCAATTAGACAATGTGGCCAAGCCTCCGATTTGGGTTCGTTTGATTTGGTACATTAGTCGTGCACACCGAGCGATTGCTTGGTTGATTGCAATTACGCTTTCTCTTCGCGTGCTATCAGAAATCCCGAGCTTGCAGCATTTGATCATTCTCGAGATCTTCACGTGGTGGGTGTTGGGTGGTTCTATTGCCATCAGCTTCATTTTAGAGTTTGCTTACCGTAACAGTCGCAGTACCAGCCAAGAAGTGATTGCGCTGCGTCTATCGACCATTCGTCGCTATGTATGGAGCGCGATTGTCGCAGGCGTGATTTTGCAAATCTCGATTCGAACACTAGGCAAAGGCACCATTTATTCTTGGATCTACAGCGCACTGTTCTTTTGGTTTGTATTGGTGACGCTGTCGGTATTGCGCCTATGGCGTAAGAAGGTATTTGAAGTCGCGGAAAAGCTCTCTGACCGCCCTGTTTGGGTAAACTGGGCCATCCGCCGAAAAGACACCGTGCTACTAAGCATTATCGGCACCGCCATTGCTGCTATATGGATCATGCTACATAGCTTTAAACACCGCATTGTTGCCATGTTGTCTAACTACACCATGTTTAGCCAAGCTTTAGCGTATTTGTTCCGTATTGAAGTCGCAAAACAAACGGGAAATAACGGTGCAGATACCAATCTTGTGCGAATAAAAGGCGATCAAGCGTTCGACTATATTCTCCCAGGTAGCGAAGAAAGCGAGTTGGTGGACTACGCCTCTGATGAAATCAAGCATCTGTCTAAATATCTCCTGACAGACAGCCCTGCCGTGTGCGTTATCTCGGGTGAGCGTGGCGTTGGTACAACAACCTTCCTTCGCACTATCTTGAATAAAGTGAAGAACGCCGAACCGGTTTATCTAAACTGCCCTTATGCGGGTTACAGTGAACTGCTTAAAGAACTCGCTTTACAACTCGGTTTAGAAGAGGACGCGTCCGAAATTCAAGTCCTTTCTCTGCTACGTAAGAGTGATACGCCTTACCTTATCGCCGTCGATAACGCCCAACGCTTAGTTAAGCCAATGGTGGGTGGTTTAGGCGGCCTAATCAAGCTGACTAACCTACTTCGTCGCTCTAAGAAGAACCACCGCGTTGTCATGGCGATTGAGAAAGCGAGCTGGCGTTTTGTTGACCGTGCTCGTGGCGAACGGTTGTTGTTTGACTGGGTGGCATTTATGCCGCGTTGGAGTGAGAAACAACTCTCTGCGCTGTTTGATACGCGTATTAACCAACAGATTGCAAACCCAGTGACGTTTGATGGCCTTGTCGTACCTAAACAATGGGACCAAGAAGACATCACCGAAGAAGAACGAGCGAAACAAGGCTTCTACCGTATTTTGTGGCACTACTCTGATGGCAACCCGACGGTTGGCTTGCGCTTTTTCCGCCTGTCTCTGCGTCAGGATAAAGAGACGCAACAAGTGGTGGTTCGATTGTTCCACGCACCAGAATCTCAAGAGCTTGAGAAAATGCCGAAGCCAATGTTGGCCGTTCTGCGTTCTATTGTTCAGCTTGAAGTGGCATCGCCAGAGGAGTTGTCTGAATGTACCCAGCTCAGTATTGCGGAAGTTATCGGTACTCTTCGCTACTTCCAAAGCCGTGGCTTTATTGAGTGGAGCGAAGACAAAGCTCGCGTGTCGGACCACTGGTTCCGTCACATTACTAACGTTCTCGACCGTCAACATTTATTGGTGAAATAACGATGAAAAAACTACTCACCGTATTGGCTCTTTGTTTATTGAGCTCCCCTGCATTGGCGACTGAAGAAATCGCGAGTGTCGATAATATCTCGCAAATTGCCAGCTTGATTCGCTGGAGCGGCGTGTTCTTCTCTATCATCGTAATTGCATGTACATGGTTGTTGCTTAAGTTCATGAGCTCGATGGTAGAAAGTATTGGTAGCCAATTTGTGCAGTATCGAATGGTGCTGCAAAAGCTCCAATCATTCCTGCAGTTCTTTATCTACTTAACCGCCGGCTCTGTGGTATTTATGATGAGCTTTCGCATCAACGACCAGATCCTTGCTTTGATTGGTGGTACGTTGGCGGTATCCGTTGGTTTTGCAATGAAAGACCTAGCGGCATCGTTCATCGCGGGTATGACGGTTATGGTGGATAGACCGTTCCAAGTTGGTGACCGCGTCACGTTTGAAGGAAATTACGGCGATATTATTGCTATTGGTTTGCGCTCTGTGCGTATGCGTACCCTAACCGATGACATCATTACGATTCCAAACAACAAGTTCTTGAGTGAAGTTGTGGTCAGCGGCAACTATGGTGCGTTGGATATGCAGGTGGTGATTCCGTTCTATGTAGGCATGAATGAAGACATTGCGTTAGCACGTGATTTAATTCAGGAAGCGGCCTCTTCAAGTCGCTATATCCATCTACCGAAGCCTGTGACGGTTCTCGTAAAACAGACGATTACTGATAACTACTTAGCAATTCAGTTAACGTGTAAGGCGTATGTGGTAGATACCGCCTACGAGAAGCTCTTTGAAACCGACATTACTCTACGTGTAATGAAAGAGTTTAAAAAGCACGGAATCAATCCTCCAAAGATTGCGGTGCATACGGGTTAATTCGACGTTTTCCTCTCGCACTTAGAGAGGAATAGATACAAAAAGGGTCAGTAAATTTACTGACCCTTTTTATTTGATTGGGACTCATAGTCAGTTCAAGAATAGCGCTAAACAATATTCATAACGTCAAGTAGCAACTCGGCTTTTTTAGGCAGGTAGATACTGAATGTGCTTCCTTTGCCCCATTCCGATTCAGCTTTTAGTTCGCCGCCTGTTTGGCTAAGAATACTTTGCGAAACAGAAAGCCCTAGACCAGTACCGTCACGCTTAGTTGTATAGAACGGCGAGAAGATACGACTTAAGTTTTCTGGCTTGATACCGCAACCTTCATCGGTGACATGAATCGCTGCGCCTTTCAGTTCGCCGTCTTCAATCCAATCTTCACTTACGACGGTTAGCTTACCTCTGCCGTCCATCGCATGAATGCCATTCATCTGCAAGTTCACCAGAATCTGCAACAAGTGGTGGCGATTGATCTCGACCGAAGTATGAGCCTGTAAATCGGTGACAAACTCGATGTCGCGCTTCTTAGTACCGGTTTTAACCAGCGTAATACTCTCATCGATGATTGGGTTCACGTGTTGCCACGTAATTTCGTCTTGCACCCCACCCTGACGGCTGTATTGCAGTAAACTACGCGTGATATTACGAATGCGGTCAATTTGAGCGTGAATGGCGTCAATTTCTTCCTGAACGCGGCTTGCCTCTTCACCTAACTCAAACTGAATCAATTCAACGTTACCCAGAATCACTGCGGTTGGGTTGTTAATCTCGTGTGCAATACCCGCAGTTAACTCACCCAGTGCGGCAAGCTTTTCGTTGACCACCAGTTTGTCACGCGTTTGGTTGAGCAGCTGAATATGGAGTTCGAGCTGTTCTGTTTTTTCCTTCAAACTCGCTGTACGTTTTTGAACTTTACCTTCAAGTTGCATCGCAGAGTTTTTAAGCTCGACTTTACGATCTTCAAGTGCATCCAACATATTGTCGAATTGGCGAGCTAACTGAGCCAGCTCGTGGTGTTCGTCTAGTCCGAGGGGCCCAATACGTTTTTCTTTACCCAACTGAACTAATTTCACGACTTTATGGATGCGTTCAATTGGACGGAATAAGTCTCGTGAGCCTCGATATACCATCACACCAGAAACTAAGAGCAGCATTAAAGTGATCAAGCTTATCTCGACGATATTGGTCATGTAGGCTTTTACGAATGGCCACATCAAGTAACCGGTGTAGAGCATACCGATGACATTATCGTATTGGTCTTTGATTGGCTGATATGCCGTGATATACCAAGCATCGTAAACAAACGCGCGGTCGACCCATTGCTCACCTTCCTCCAATACCTTGTTGTACACCTCAGAACTCACTCGCGTACCAATAGCGCGTCCCAAACGTTGATCACTGTCCAAGGGAACGTTGGTGCTGACTCGAAGATCATCCAAGAATACCGTCAGAGTCCCCACTGGACGGAGGGTGTCGTTATCGCTCAAATAGATAAGATCACGAATTTGATCGACCAATACCGTGCTGTTGTTGAGCAGCAAACCTCCATCTAAGAAGCCAATTAAATCATTCTGCTGGCTGTAAACCGGTATTACGGTTCGACTCACCAAGCCACGCGCTTCCACACCACCATTTTTTAGAATCGGTACTTCAGCACGTTTTGCGAGTTCGGGGTCTAGCTTTTCCAGTTCTTTTCTGTCCAGAACATCGAAGAAAGATTCGCGCTTGGTTAAATCCATAAAGCGGAATTTGTTTTCCATCGAATTAACACGTTGGAAGGACAAAAAATCCAACCCGTAGCGTTTCTTCTGCGCAGTAACCCACTTTTGCAATTCTGCTTGTGGGACATTTTGGTTCACTCGGGTACGAAAATCATAAGAGTCCGCGAACGATTTCACGTAGTTCGCTTGTTTTTGTTGTAGCAAGGTGATGCTGTTATTGGCCACACCAAGACGTTCTGATACGTCCAGCAGCGCATTTTGCCACGTATAGTGAATCGACCAATAGATCGTGATACCGATCAATGCCAATGATGTTAAAAAGATTGGCGCAGAGGTCAAAATCAATAATCGATAGCGCACCATTGTTTTGAACCGATACGCCCATTTAGACAATCCCTTGCGTTGCTGCCAAGTACTATTCGGCATAATCCTCGTCCTCAGAGTCCCACTCTTTGTATTTGCGCTCTAGGGTTTTTCTTGCCACACCCAAATCACGTGAAGCGGCAGATTTATTGCCCTCATGAAGAGTAACCACTTGTTGTATATGCGCTTTTTCAACCTCTTTTAGCGTCCAAGTGTTTGGATAACCTTCACCGCTGAACTCTCTGCCCTCTTTGAATGTTGGCAGCTCTGCAGTATGAGAAACCGTAATCGACACGTTAGGCAGCGCATGTCCTCCATTCAATTCACGCCAATGGTGCGCGGGCGGTTTGCCTAACAAGATGCAGCGCTCAATGAGGTTTTTCAGCTCACGAATATTACCTGGCCATTCGTACTCACTCATCGCTTCCATATCCTCATGCGCCCACTTCGGTGCTTGCATACCCAGTTCGCTCGTTAGCATGTTGCTAAAATAAGGCACAAGCTCGAACAAATCGGTTTTGCGCTCACGCAGGGGAGCGACTTCGATCTTCAACACGTTCAAACGGTAGTAAAGGTCGCTACGGAAGTTGCCTTTGTTGACCTCTTCTTGCAGATTACGGTTGGTCGCCGCGACAATGCGCACATCAATGCTGATTTCGCGTTCAGAACCGACCGGACGAATGGTACGCTGCTCTAACACGCGCAGCAGTGACGCTTGCATGGATAACGGCATTTCACCAATTTCATCAAGGAATAATGTACCTCCGTTCGCTACGCGGAAAAGGCCTTCGCGAGACTTTTTAGCGCCCGTGAAAGCACCTGAGGTATGCCCGAATAGTTCACTCTCTAAAAGCTCTGGTGCAATCGCACCACAGTTAAGTGGGACAAATGGCCCTGTGCGACCACTCGCTTGGTGAATGCCGCGCGCAACGAGCTCTTTACCTGTTCCCGACTCACCTTCGACCAAGACTGATGCGCGAGAAGGCGCAAACTGGGTAATCAGCTGTTTGAGTTGACGGGTTTTCTCAGAGCCGCCAATGATTTCTGACGTGTGAAGACGCTGATAGTCACGTTTCATCGCGTATTGCATGCGCTCAGTCAAACGACGATCCATACAGCGGCTGACCGCTTTCAACATCTGCTCTAGGTTAAACGGCTTGAGGATAAAGTCCGACGCACCAAGCTGTAGTGCTCGAATCGCAATTTCTAAGTCTGCGTAACCGGTCATAAAGATGACGTCCGCGCGCTTGTCATCGTCCTCAAACGCTTCTTCCCATTCAATCCCCGAACGCCCTGGCAAGTTGATATCCAACAGAATCAAATCGTAGTGGCGTGAATTACGCAGTTCTTCCGCTTCTTCAATGCTGCCCGCTGTATCGACTTGCGAAAACAGTTTGCCCAGAGCCTTTTTAAGGATGGCTTGCATACCGAGTTCGTCATCAACGACCAGTACTGAAAAAGCGTTGTATTGTTGGTTTGTACTAATATGGGATTGAGTAGACATATTTACCCCAGTTGGATTGGAATGGGACAGAGTGTACCAAGTTTAAACAGAGATACCCTACAAAAAGTGCGACATTTTGTACCAACGCAAATTTTTATGCAAATAAGTCCATGAATTAGCGCATAAATCAAACATTTTGAGCTTGTAAAATGTTGGCATCTTGTTTGCTATATGGAGTGTCCAAGTGACCTCAGGATGTGGGAGACATCAATGCAATATCATCGCTTCTCGCTCCCTCACCCTAAGGTGGCTTGTGATTTGAGCGCTCACTGACGCTCTGGCGACTTCTTTAGTAACCCAAGACTTAAGAAGCCAAAGAATCATTGGAAAGGAAACAACTAAAATGAAAAAAATTGCGCTGACTCTAGCTGCAACGTCAATCACTCTTGTAAGCTACTCTGCTTTTTCAGCTCAAGATGGCGAACACATTCGTCTGGCGACAACAACAAGTACTTACCACTCTGGCTTACTGGACTACCTACTTCCTCAATTTGAAAAAGACACTGGCTACAAAGTAGATATCATCGCTGCTGGTACTGGTAAAGCGCTGAAGATGGGTGAAAACGGCGACGTTGATTTGGTTATGACACACGCTCCTAAAGCAGAAGGTGTGTTTGTTGAGAACGGCTACGGTGTCCTTCCTCGTAAACTGATGTACAACGACTTCGTTATCGTTGGCCCTAAAGCTGACCCAGCACAAGTAAAAGACGATGCGTCAGTACTAGACGTATTCAAAGAGATCGCAAACAAAGACGCGACATTCATCTCGCGTGGCGATGATTCTGGTACACACAAAAAAGAATTGGGCATCTGGGCGCAAACTAAGATGGAACCAAACTTTGGTGGCTACCGCAGCGTAGGCCAAGGCATGGGTCCTACTCTAAACATGGCGTCAGAAATGCAAGGCTACACCATGACTGACCGTGGCACTTGGTTGGCTTACCAAAACAAATTGGATCTTGCGATTCTATTCCAAGGCGACGAAAAACTGTTTAACCCGTACCAAGTGATTTTGGTGAACCCAGAGCGTTACCCAACCATCAACTACCAAGGTGCGAAGGCTTTCAGTGACTGGTTGGTGAACCCACGCGGTCAAGAGCTGATCAATGGCTTCCGTCTGAATGGTAAACAATTGTTCGTTGCGAATGCTGAGAGCAAATAACGCAATATGAATCTTGCTGATACAACACTAGAAGCCCTGCGCTTACTGGTGAATTTTGATGCAGACCTATGGGAGATCGTTGCGGTCTCCTTTAGTGTTTCTATTACGGCAATATCTTTGGTGGTATTGCCGTCTATTTTGATGTCTTTTGTCCTAGCCTACACCGACTTCCGTGGTAAGTGGTTCTTGTTGTCCATCGTCAACACACTACAAGCTGTCCCTACGGTAGTGATTGGCTTGCTGTTGTACATGATGCTTTCAAGAGCAGGCCCTTTGGGTGATTGGCAAATGCTGTTTACGCAAAAAGCCATGATCCTAGGGCAAATGATCGTCTGTTTTCCGGTTCTGGTTTCCATGATGCACGGTGCGCTTCAATCGAGTGACCGTCGCGCAGTTGAAACAGCAATTACGTTAGGTGCGTCAATACCTCGTATCGCTGCTACTATGATCTGGGAGACACGTTTTCCTTTATTGGCGGCTATCATTGCGGGATTCTCACGAATCGTCACAGAGGTAGGCTGTTCAATGATGGTTGGTGGCAACATTATGGGCGTAACCCGTAATATTCCGACTGCCATTGCTATGGAAAGCAGTAAAGGTGCTTTTGCGCAAGGAGTTGCATTAGGAATTGTATTACTATCGTTAGCGTTAGCGCTCAACTTCCTCTTATCGAGCATGAGAGGCAAAGGCTATCTAAGAACATGAAGCAAGCAATCGACTCGCCATCGACCCAATGTAAGGGTGAATTATGACTATAAAAATTACCGCCGAGCAATTGTCCATGCGCTTTAAAGAGCGTGTGCTTTTCCACATCCCTGAATTGGCCATTGGTCCAAACGACGCGATTTACCTAAAAGGTGACAATGGCGTTGGTAAAACCACCCTACTCAAGATCCTTGCAGGTTTGCTCAAGCCTTCAACGGGTAAAGTGGTGGCACCAAAAGATACGTGGTTGAAGAAGTGGACGCGTCGCAATGGTCGTGTTGATGTGATTTATCTCCATCAGTCTCCTTACCTTTTTGACGGCACTGTGTATGAAAACGTCGTTTATGGAGTTAAATATCAACAAGACACGGCAAAAGATAAGCGAGCTCAAGTTATTAGTGCGCTGCGCATGGTAGGGTTAGAAACCTTAGCCGACGAACACATCTCTGTATTGTCCGGCGGTGAAAAGCAACGCGTAGCAATGGCACGAGCTTGGATCTTAAAACCATCGATTTTGCTGATGGACGAACCAAGTGCCTCTCTCGACCAAGAGTCGATTGAACGTCTGGTTATCATGGCAAAAGATCTGCTTGATCGCGGTTCTAGTATTGTTGTGACTAGCCACCAAACGAACGCGTTGACGGATTTATGTAAAAAACAGTGGTGGATTAAAGACAAGACTTTGGTAGAGTCTCCACTCTTGTATGTCATACCAAAAGAAACATCCCAAGAGAACGCATATGCTTCAGCCAACACAAACTAGTTGGGTCATTTTGGCTGGTGGTCAAGCCAGCCGTATGGGTGGAAAAGACAAAGGTCTGATCGAACTGAATCAGAAGCCACTCATCGAACACGTTATCGAACGTTTATCTCCGCAAACACCGCGCATTCTAATCAATGCGAACCGAAACCAAGACGCCTACGGTGCGTTTGGTTTCGTCTTCAGCGATCAATTTAAAGATTTCCCAGGTCCGATGGGCGGTATCCACGCGGGCTTGGTTCATGCAGAAACCGACTGGGTTGGCTTCGTTCCTTGCGACAGCCCACAAATCAACACTGATCTTGTTAAGCGTTTTTGTAATGCAGTAGAAGAAGACACCGATATTTTGGTTGCTCATGATGGCGACCACCAGCAACCCGTCTTCACGCTTTATCACAAGCGCGTACTGCCAAAACTGACCGCGTTTTTAGAACGTGGCGATCGTAAGATCATCCTACTCTACAAAGAGTGCAACACCAGTTACGTTGACTTTAGCGACTCACCAAACTGTTTCGTCAACTTAAATACGCCTGAAGAATTGGCGCAATTTGGACAACTTGAATCATGAAACACACGCTAAACATCCCTATTCTTGGTTTTGCTGCGTACTCTGGTACGGGCAAAACTACGCTACTTGAAGCATTACTACCAAAGTTGACCGAAGCAGGTTTACGCATCGGTATGCTAAAGCACGCTCACCATAACTTCGATGTCGACCAACCGGGCAAAGACAGCCATCGCCTACGTAAAGCAGGCGCATCGCAAATGCTGATCTCTTCTCGTAACCGCTTCGCACTGATGACAGAAACGCCAGAGTCAGAATCGGAGTTTGATTACCTACTAACGCGTTTCGACGAAGACAAGCTAGACGTGGTTCTAGTGGAAGGCTGCAAAAACATTGCGTTCCCTAAGATCGAATTGCACCGTGAAGAAGTCGGCAAGCCTTGGCTTCATCCAAACGATGACAACATCATCGCGATTGCTTCAGACAGCGGCGAATTGGACTCTGAACTGCCACAAATGAACATCAACGATCTTGAAGCGATTGCTCAGTTCGTTATTCAGTATGTTCAAGAAGCGAAAGCGCCAAAGAGTAAAGAGAAAGAAGCCGCTTGCTGCGATACCCTTTCTCCAGCTTTCCTTTCTGTCGTTCAAGGCCAAGAAAAGATCCTATCTTTGGTGAACACGGTTGCTGAAACCGAAGCGTGCAAGATTGAAGGTGCATACGGTCGTGTGCTTGCAAAGCATGTTGTGTCACCAGTGAATGTTCCGCAATACACCAACTCAGCGATGGACGGTTACGCCATTCGCGGTGATGACGTCGAGCGTGAAAGCTACCAAGTGGTTGCTGAAGTGATGGCGGGTCACGCTTACGATCAGCCTTTAGAAGTTGGTCAAGCGGTTAAGGTCATGACGGGCGCTCCAACACCTATCAATGGTGATACTGTTGTTATGCGTGAACAAGCTTCCCAAGATGGCGATACTGTCACGTTCAATGGTGCGGGCATCAAAACCGGTCAAAACGTTCGCCAAGCGGGCGAAGACTTAGCAATTGGTAGCGATGTGTTTACTGCGGGTACTCGCCTAGCCTCTCCTGAGATGGGCATGATTGCTTCTCTTGGCTTTGGCAAAGCGAACGTGTTCCGCAAGTTGAAAGTTGCAGTGTTCTCTACCGGTGACGAAGTTCAAGCGCCGGGTACAGAACAGAAAGCGAATTCAATCTACGATTCAAACCGTTTCACCATCATGGGCATGTTAGAGAAGTTAGGTTGCGAGATCTTGGATTTCGGTATCCTAGAAGATAACGAGCAGTTGATGATTGAAGCGCTTGAAAATGCTTCTGCGCAAGCCGACGTAGTGATGACTTCTGGCGGAGTTTCCGTTGGCGATGCGGATTACATTAAGCTGGCATTGGACAAACTGGGGCAAATTGATTTCTGGCGTATCAACATGCGCCCTGGTCGTCCGCTTGCGTTCGGTCAAATCAACGATAAGCCTTTCTTTGGTTTGCCGGGTAACCCTGTGGCTGTGATGGTTTCATTCATTAACTTTGTTGAGCCTGCGCTGCGTAAGATGCAAGGTGAACAAGGTTGGAAGCCACTTAAAGTCAGTGCTATTGCGACAGAAAATCTGCGCTCTCGCCAAGGCCGTACCGAATTTAGCCGTGGTATCTACGAGCTAGACGAAACAAGTCGCCTAACGGTTCGCACAACGGGTAAACAAGGCTCTGGCATTCTGCGCTCAATGAGTGAGGCGAACTGTTTGATCGAAATCTCCCCTGCTGTTGATACAGTAAAAACGGGAGAAAGCGTGACAATTATCCCACTTCAAGGCAGAATCTAGGCCGATTCAGAATTCAAAGGTCAGCACGTCTGACCTTTTTATTGATAACAGAAAATTTTTTCAGAGAGACAGCTATGGCTCGCACCATTCTTTACACTTACAAAGACCAAGACAAAGAACTGACGTTCTCGTACCAGCAACACCGCAACATTCAAGAAGCAGTTGCAGAGGCGGAAGGTATCGATATCACTGAGTACCTAAAGATGGAGCAGCAAATCGAAGCAGTATCTGACACCAAGGCAGTGCGTAACTACCGCGACAATCATTTCAGAAAACTTGGCTTTAGCAAAATCACCCTAGCTCAAAAAGAAAACTTGGGCGTAGGCAAAAAGAAAAAATAAGCCAAGCTATACAGACCAAAACAAAAACTCGCGATTCGTCGCGAGTTTTTTATGCATGTAATCTAAAGGCAACACACTATAGCTGAGGCTCTACAATCACAAACTGGTTCGTCCCCGCAATTGGCGCATACCAATCACTGCCTTGAACGTAGAAAGTCGCCCCATTAACGGTCACCGTGATTGCTTCATTCGGCAACACATCGACTATCTTACCTGCCATCCCCTTATTTGTTATGACAGCGGTACTCGCTGTATTCACTTCGCTCTGTACAGATACCGGAGGCTGCTCCACATAAATATACTGATCGCCACTTCGCTTGTAATAGAGATTATCAAGGACGGCATAAGTGATCCCCGCAATCACTAGATAAGTCGCGGTTCTCGGAATTTTATTGTAGTGGTATACGCGATGAACTGGCGCTTTATAAACAGGACGGTAGACAGGCTTTACCACCACCACCTTCTTTCCATGCTTTGGTGGCTTAGGCGCTGGAGGCTTGGCAAACGTCGGTGAAACCATACCAACTAAGGCGATGCTAAGAACGCCATAGCGTAATTTTGATGAGTTGAACATCTTCATTCCTACTGTTCATGGAAGCAATACAAACAGCTTATCAATCGAGAGTTCAAGGGACGTAAACGAAGCGTAAAGCTGGGTAAAGATGGTAGCTCAGTTATACAAAGCAGCAGTATGGATCGACAAAATAAAAAGCCTCGTTTCACCTTAAAGGAAAACGAGGCTTTCAATGTAGGTCTAAGTGTTTTCGCTTACCGAAAACTCAGACAATTATTTGATGTTTAGGAACGCAGCACCACGCACGCCGCCTGAATCACCGTGTTTTGCTTTGATGATCTTTGGACATTTCGCCACAGAAAGCAGGTACTTAGGAATGCGTTTTGGCATCTCTTCGTAAATCAGTTCGAAGTTAGATAGACCGCCGCCTAGTACAACAACGTGTGGGTCAGTCGCAGTAAACAGGTTAGCGAAGCAGATTGCTAGAAGCTCCATAAAGCGCTCAACGTGTTCAACCGCTTTTGCTTCGCCTTCTGCGTGTGACTTAATGATATCGATCGCTTTTTTCTCTTCGCCGTAGTAATGCGCGTAAAGAAGCTCGAAACCACGACCAGATAGGTAGCTATCTAGACAACCTTTCTTTTCACAACCACAACCTAGTAGAGGCGCGTTGTCGCCTAGGTGGAACCATGCGTCGATAGGAAGACGCGTATGACCTACCTCACCCGCCACGTGGTTACGGCCAGAGAATACTTTCCCTTCGTAGATGAAGCCGCCGCCAAAACCAGTACCAAGGATCAAACCTAATACAGATGGTTCATCTTGAAGGTTTTCATCCCATGCTTCAGAAAGCGCGAAACAGTTTGCATCGTTTTCAATTTTTACGCTGCGACCGATTTTAGCTTCAAGATCAGCACGAAGTGGTTTGCCTTTTGCTGCAGGTACGTTAACCGTTAGTACAGTTGCATCATCAGCGTCTTCCATCCCAGGAAGGCCAAGACCAATCGTACCTTCACAACCAAATTCCGCATCGTATTTGTTAACCAGACCTGCGATAGTTTCTACCAGCAAATCGTAGTTGTCTGTTGGTGTTGGTACACGTTCAGTTGCTACACGCTCAAGTTTTTCGTTAAACGCACCAAACTCGATTTTAGTGCCACCGACATCAAAGCCGTAATACATGCAATTCTCTCCTAAAAAGCTCAAACGACTCCCAAAAAATGCTGGAGTCAAAAAAGATAAACTCCGAGCATTATCCATATCTGTACGCCTGCAAACCGTGACCGAATGCAGATTTATCCCCTCGTTGAAGCCAGTTGAACAACAAGCCATCAACAAAAGTTCATTCCTTAGAGTTAGCTCTCGATTTTAGCCCACTCTTTGAAACGTTTCAGATGCGGTCGAGACCAGTCGGTTTTCACGCGAGTTTTCGTCAGCATGTAGGTTTCACGGAAGGCTTCAAACCACAATTGCAGACACTCCGAAGCTTGCTCTTCACCTGCTTGTTTGAATACTAACGTCGCGACCTCTGCTGTAGACAGATGCTGCTCATTGTCCGAGCAGCGCATGATGTATTCAGACAGTGATTCCGGCTCAATAGAAAGCACAGGCAAAGATTTAAGAAACTCTGAACGGCGAAAGATCTTGCGCGCTTCTCGCCAGCTACCATCAATGAAGATCAGTAACCATTTTTTATCTGAGCCATCGGAAGCCTTCAATCGCTCTGGATTCAAACCATCCAATAAACGCTCAGGCTCATCCACGTAATCTGCTGGGAACACAACCACAGGTTGATAAGCATCGTTTTCTAGCAGTGCAAGCATATCTTGAGAAGGCTCGGTACGATTCCATTGATACACGTAGGTCTCTTGAATCGTATCAGCAATTAGACGCCCGGTATTGCTTGGCTTGAACACTTCGTTTTCCGATACGACCAGCATGCAGGCAATATTGGATTCGATGTTCGGCTGAATGTCGCACAAACAATATTGCTCAGAAACCTGACAATATGGACAGCGAACCACTTTACAGCCACGAGCGTTAAACGGCTTCGTTGAGATAGATTGACGGTGCTGGTATAAACGATGGAAAGCGTGGATTCTCATGGATAGAAAGTGCCAGTTAGAATAAGTGCATGTATGAAGTAGAGCGCGATTCTACTTGCATCGCCAGTGAGTCTCAAGAAATGCTCGTAAACGGACTGATATTCACATTCCTTTCTTATCGGTGAAAGATACGGTGGAGTCTTAAGGTCTTAACAAAAAAGCGAATCAATCAAGGAAATTAGCGTGACCGAAACTGCATTTAACGACCCTTCTTGGCTACGACTCAGCATCTTTATTGGTGTTTTGTTGCTTTGTACTCTGTGGGAAAACAAGCTACCGAGAAAGCAGTTGACCGTCGACCGTTCATTTCGCTGGTTTAATAACCTCACATTGGTCGCACTAAATAGCGTCGTTATTGCCGTTGTCATGCCTATTGCCGCTTTCCAAGCAGCCATCATCGCTTATGAAAACCAATGGGGTCTACTCAATGCACTCTCCTTCCCGACTTGGTTAAATGTGCTGATAGCCGTTGTGTTACTCGATCTCATCATCTACCTACAGCATTTAGTTTTCCATCGCGTTAAACCGCTGTGGAAACTTCACCGCATGCATCATGCAGACTTGGATATCGATGTCACAACCGGAACACGATTCCACCCGATAGAAATCATTCTCTCAATGATTGTAAAAATCGCTGCGGTGTTTGCTTTAGGCGTGTCTCCTATCGCCATCGTGGTGTTTGAAATCGTATTGAATGCTAGCGCGATGTTTAACCATAGCAATGCAAAGCTGCCACTACCTTGGGATGCGAAGTTACGCAAATTGGTTGTGACGCCAGACATGCACCGCGTGCACCACTCTGTCATCGTGCGCGAGACACATTCAAACTTTGGCTTCTTCTTGTCGATATGGGATCGTTTGTTTGGCACCTACCGCGCTCAACCAGAGTTAGGTCATGATGATGTTGTGATTGGTGTTCCAGAGATCCGCGACAAAGACGAGCAAAGATTGGATAAACTGATCACCCAACCATTTCGTTATAAGGAAAAGTCTTCCTCATGAGCAGTTCAATAAAAGTGAATGTGTTTGGAAAGATCATGCTTGCTGAATGCAAAGATGGGATTTGGACGCTTTATATCGATTCAGAAACTTCGATAAAGCGCCCAATCAGAGACTTTGTAGTGCCACCCTTTCTTGATGAGGACGAGTTGCTGACCTACCTAGATGATATGTATCACGAACACGCGACCGCAACTCATCCCAATGTATTTCGGATTGAATAGAAACCGTTAGGCTTTAATCAAATCGCGTTTTTTGTTTGATTGGGTCACACCAACAAACAAACCGATAATCCCAAGAACAATTGAAGAGATGGCGAATACACTCACATCCTGTTGTTTATTGATGGCTGCGTAAACAAATGCAGCACCAAAAAAGATTGCGCCAAAACTAAAGCCCGATAGCGCGGCAAAAACACCGAAGCTCGCCAGCTCCTTAAAGTTATCCATAACACTTCCCTGTTTAAAAATACGTAATATCGAATAAAACAATTACCGGAATATCTGACGTGAGTGGCGATGCTTTTGCGAATTCCACAGCCAAATTGATACTCCAATAGAAAACCCTAACAACAACGTTTGCCATTGCAGCTGTCCACTGCTCTCCAATACGCCCAATCCATAGTGCGCATAAGAGTTAAAGCCTACGCTGCTCAACATAATCACTAACAGTAAAACTAACCCAGTCCGGCGGTGCCTAATCAGCAAATAAACGGCGAGTAAATCAAGGAGACCAAGCGCGCTCCAATACATGTTTAACCAGCCTGGGGCAAAATCGTAAGGCAAAAAGCCATCGACAATATTGTCGTAAATGTGGATGACACCACCCACGGTCAGGCAAAGGCATAGGAGAAACAGTACGAATTTATCCATTATCGTTTCCTTTCCTTATCTGAATGAATGCGCAAAGCATATAGAAATCAGCTAAATAATTGTAATTTCGACGCCATTTTTGAGAGCGACAGTGCCTTTAAACCGTACGTGAGAGGTTGAAAGAACAAAAATGGCTGTTCTTCCTTATCATTTCGCTCCTGATAAAAGCATAGCGTTTGGTTTGATGGTTCGCTTGAAAGCTTAATTAACCTCTATTGGCCCTTTCTGCGCCTGCATCGTTATTGTGTATGGTAGGAATAAGGTATCAGCCAACGCTGAAAAAGCAGTATCAAACACAAAGAAAGGCACCCCATCTAGTTTGGAACCCGTGTTTTCAGAATAGCTAGGCTCACCATTCAACAAACACATGTTGTAATTCACTCCACTATAAACTCTTGGAATTTCCTTGCAGTAGCTCCGTTTCCCCTCATGAGAGATTCTCACATGATTGTTTGTTGGGTTTAGGGTCTCTATCGTGGCACAACCTTGCAACACAATGGCTGCCAATATGACGAGTCGTTTTTTCATGAACTTTCCTTGTTTGTGTTTCCTTCGTGAGAATGATTTACGTATTTCTTTGCTTACTGCTGATAAACGTGAGATGTGACGTTTGGATGTGGTTTAGAAGCTGCAACAAATCTCCCAGTGAAATTGTCGGGAACGAGTAATAGCCAAACGTCAATATTGCTCCCCCTCTTTAGTCTTCGCATCAATGAACACAAACTTCATCGAAGGAGGAAAGATAAAAGCATCATCACATCGATAACCTCTTAGCCAAACACCATCATCCCGCTTACGCAAATACAAACCTCTGGGATAGGTCTCTTCCTGAGCAAGAGGCAAAGAAGCGAGCGTTATGTATTCGTCTTTTGTGAGCGAAATACCTTGAAGTAACAAGTATGGTGCGACGGCGAGCGGACAAGGCTCTAGCCCTTTCAGAGCTGCATGAGCAAGAAGCTCAGCCAGCGTTGCGCCAAAAGGTGCCCCCAATTCCGAAGGCGTTGTTACCAATACAGACAATGTCTGGCCACCTTGTTTGGTTTGTATCATTTGGTCTTCAAACAGCTGTAAGGCAAACGGATTGAATTGAATGCGTTGTTCTTTGAGTTCTTTAAGTAACTCTGCATTCGTGTGATTACCGATTTCAACTTTCACTTCATTGCTCCAAGGCGGATAAGTTCACGAACCTGTTCTAAAGCACGTTGAAAAACAGGATGCGCACGAGAAGAAATGTCGTTCGCAACTTCATGCCAAAAGAATTCGAAATCATGCTCACCATCGTCTTGAGTGTGGAAGACCCAATGTTCCGGCAATGCTTCACATTCACACAAAACGAAATGCCAAAGTTGCTCTTGAAACCCACTCTCCCAAGCCCCTAAGTAGGTTGTGTGATTGACCAATTCAATACCCGACTCTTCTGCCAATTCTCTTTTTGCCGCACTTAAGAAGTCGCAATCGAAGGGTTCAACAGTGCCTTTCACCAACTGAACGCCCGCAAGAGGATGTTTGAAAAGAAGAATCTCGCGGTTTTGTTTTCGCAATACCAGAGGACATACTTTAATAACCAACGAATATCTCCTCATTCTGAAGGCATATTTGTGTTGCGAGATATTCTAACAACCCTGAAGCGACAACAAAGAATTAACAAATACTAATGACACATTTCTCCCGTGCCGTTAATCAATTTGCGATTTGGGTCACTCACTCTTGGAGTCAAAAAATAAAAAGGCAGAGCGATGCCCTGCCTTTGATCGTATTGGAAGTTGGTTTGGTCTTACCTAATGCTGGATCAACTCACCTGATGCAGTTCGTATTTATGCAGCATCGCTTGTTGATGCCCCGCGATGTCTGCGACTTGCTCTGAGCTTTCAACCATGGATTCTAATTGGAGTTTAGTGTATTCACCTTGGTCAGAAATATGTGTAATGGCTTGCGATACATCGGCTGTTGCTCGTTCTTGCTCTTCTGTCGCAACAGAAATCTGTTCGACACGTAGCTGTATATGTCGAACCGCCGCATCGATATCCGAAAAAGCCGACTTTACTTCATGACTCGATTGAAGTGCATGCGCCATCTCTTCACGCGACTCACTTACCGCTTTACGTGAACGTTCTGCGGCAGCCACCAGCTCATTCATCATCTCTCGAATATTTGTGGTTTGTTGGGACGTATCACTCGCTAACTTGCGTACTTCATCGGCGACGACTGCGAAACCTCGTCCTTGCTCCCCTGCACGCGCCGCTTCAATCGCCGCATTCAAAGCAAGTAAGTTGGTGTTATCAGCAATACCACTGATCATATCTACCATCTCGCGGATCTGCTTAACTCGTTGGTCGAGTTCTAACATCGACCGCTCGTTCAAATTAAGGGAGCTTTCAAGAGACTCCAAACGCTGACGGTTTTGCTCTACCACACCAACCCCCTTCACTGTGTGTTCTGTCGCTAAATGCGAATCTTCGGAAGAGGCATTTGTCACCGTCGCGATCTCTCTAATCGATGCTTCTAACTGAGTAATGGTCGTCACCATGCTCGCTAGCGCTTCATTTTGCACAGTTAAGCTTTGATTTGTTTGCTCGGCCGCATCGTGGCTTATCTCAGCGGTTTGGTACAAGGTTTCGCAGTTACGTGTGACGGTAGAAATCGAATCGTGTGTTGAATCGATAACTTGATTGAGTTTGCGTGCGACTTCTTTAAGCTCAAACGGGCCAATCTCTTGCGCTCTATCTCGGAAATCATGTTCCGTTAAAGCGGAGAGACGAGTAAGGATGTTTTTCAACCCTCGATTGATCCAAGTACGGAGGCCAAACCAAGTCGCTAACACCACAAGCGAGATGACGCCAGCGGCAACAACAACCATTAAGCTGACGTTTTGAATGGTACTGTGGACAATAGTTTCACGCTCATCAATCAACGCTGAGGCGGAATCAGATACTTGGTCGAGCAAATACATGGTTTCGTTTGAGAGCTGAGAGGCACGTTGAAACTCCACTTTTTGCTGTTCGCTCTGTTCGAGTTTCGCCAGAATCAAACGCAAAACCCCTTCATCTTTGAAGCCTGCCTGTACCATCTCATAAGGTGCTGTTAGGCTGGCGAACTCAGTCACTTCAGGGTGCCATTCTTTGAAGTCATCGTAAGCGAGATTTATACCAGCGATACGGCTTCGCATTTCTCTGTATTCTTGCTCCGCTTTCTCTAGCTCGGTTTGCATCATCATGACCAAGAAAGTGCTTTCCATCGAGCTCGCGGATGCAATGAAGCGATTTGCCGCATCACTCGATTCAGGGTTGTCGTTGCTGAGAAACGAGCTGATACGGTTCATCTCTGGACCAATCGAACTTAACCCATACCGAAACCCACCAACGGCCGAGTTAATGTCGCTTTGCATTTGAATCACCGCAGATTGTTTCGATAAAATGGAATTGGTGACTTGATGCAACTCCTGAACATTTACTTGTAACATGTTAGATAAATGTTCCGCGACTCCCGATGTTTGTTCTATTAAACCTTCAGTTTGCTGTGCGAGAGCGTCAATTTTGGCGGTGATGAGAGGAAGTTCATCTGGATCAGAAATTTGCATTCCATAGTTAAGCAACTTTACTTGCTCTAAAACATTTCTTGTCAGTGTCGCATTTGCCATCGCCATCGGTAACGCTTTTTGAGACAACTCTTCAAATTGTTCGCCAACCTGCTCCATTCCTTTGAAACTTGAGACAGAAAGGGCTATAACAAGAGCGATGATAGTTAAAAATGTTGCACTGATCGTTTGAATCAGTGAAAAAGAAAAGCGTAGACGTTTGCGCGTTGTCATAATCAATTAATGTTCTTTCTTGGGTTTGAATCAACTTTCCGTTTATTCGTCACAGAAGTGAGACAAAACGTGATTTGCTGCCCATACTAGGTATTGGTCATGACATTAATATTTCAGTTTTAAGTTGTAGGGATGACAGGTGGGTGATGTGCGTCGTATTTATTTTCCTTTGATAATCAGTGTACTACTTAGTGCATGTTCGTCCGCCCCCGATCCAGAAACACAAGCTGAGGTCTCTCTTCCTGTTACTGAACTGCTCTCCGACAATCGGGGCCTGTTCAACTTTTATGATGAGTGGGAAGGCACGCCTTATCGCTTGGGTGGAACCAAAAAGTCTGGTATTGATTGTTCTGCCTTCGTACAGAAAGCCTTTGTCGAGGCATATCAAATGTCGTTACCAAGAACGACAAGACAGCAATCTAAGCAAGGCGTAGAGATGAGCTGGTCAGATGCACAACAGGGTGATCTAGTGTTTTTCAAAACAAGAAGAACCACTTACCATGTTGGTATCTATCTAGGGAATAAGCAGTTTATGCACGCTTCTACATCGAAAGGCGTGATCATTTCAAGAATAGACAACCCTTATTGGGCATCGAAGTTTTGGCAAGTAAGAAGAGTTACCATGTAACTCCTCTTTAGATCGAAATGACGAGAGACTAGATTCAATCGTAAGTCGCGACAGCGGTATCAAATAAGTTTTTCACTAGCGCAATGTATTCATCAAGGAATGCAATTTGCTCGTTGGTCGCTTTCTTACCCCAAACGCCAGCTAACACTTCGCCAAGGTCTTCAACGACGGCATCCGCTTCTTTAAGTAGCTTGAAACGTACACTTGAATGCAGTTCTGGGTTTTGTTCGAAAATCGCCATGATGTTCGACGCCACCATGTCATTCACGACATCTTCGATGCTTTCTGATCCTGTGTCACCAATTTCAGACGTGAAAATATCTAAGTTAAGTGACAGGTGCTCTATAAGAGCGAGATATCCATCGGTTTCTACAACCACTGTTTTTCTCCGTTTAATGCAAGCCTTCGAAGATGAAAGCGAATTAGTTTCAATAGTAAGACATGCCGAGAAAATTTCATTAACTTATTTCATATTAACAAGCATTGATGCGCCAACTGAATGATTTTTATCCAATTAGGTTAGTCGTCTTGATGACAACAAGTCTGATTGCGTCCATTCTCTTTCGCACGATACAACGCTGCATCGGCACTCTTCAGCCATTGTGTGTGACTCTCAAAGTTAGATTTATACTCGCAAACACCGATACTTATCGTGTAGTTAATCAAAAAGTCTTCAACTTTCACGATTTCTTGCTCAATTCGTTTTCTAAGACGCTCTGCGAAATAGGACGCTTGGTCTTGGTTGGTATGTGGCAATAGAACGGTAAACTCTTCTCCACCAAAACGCCCACACACGTCACTACTGCGCGCGGTTTTACGCAATAAACTGGACGTCCGACGGATCACTTCATCCCCAGTATGGTGACCATAGGTATCATTGACTTTTTTAAAATGGTCGATGTCAAAAATAACCAGTGAGCACGCCCCTTCCATCACTTTAAGTTGATTGAATTCTTCCTTCAGTGACTGTTCCCAATAAGCACGGTTAAATAATCCGGTTAATCCATCTTTGCGGCTGATTTCAGACAGGTGTTGGTTGGTTTCTCTTAAGTGGATTCTATTACGCGCGGTTTCCGAGACATCGTTGATTTGAATGGCTATGTGGCTCACCTCGCCTGATAACGAGCGTAACGGCGTGATAACAATATCTTGGAACATCAAATGACTGCTGTTGGAAACCGGCGAAAAGTTGTTGAATTTAAAAAGGTATGGACGGTTTTCCCAGCTTGAAAATGAACGAGTTTCTAAATCCGCGGACGTCTTGAGCTTGGTCTCTAGCCAAGTTCGAGGTAAATCTTGGAAATGGTCAAACAAACATTCACCGAGGATATTCTGCGATAGTATGCCACTGTAAGACTGCATAAAACTGTTCCACACGCAGACTTTATAGTCTTCATCTAAAACGATGAGCCCTGAGTCCATGGTATCGAGTATTTGGGTAACCCAATGAAAGTCTGCTATGTCCAGCGTAATTTCGGACATTAGATTAGCTCCATAATTTCATAGATGATTTCTACGGATGATTTATCTATCAAAAACAGAACTTCACACTCAAAATCGAGCGCCTCTGCCATGTAGGTGTATTCGATGGTAAAGAGTTCACCAGATTCACTCTTCTCTTCATTGTATGGAATGACGTTTTCTATAATGGCAGGCTGGCGCAACGAAAATTGCTTATCCAACTGTGTACCCAGTGACGTTAAGAATGAAGATACCAAAAGATTCGACACATTCAGGATAATCTCGTTGTGCCGAGTGAACTCAAGCAAATAACCAAGGCGCTCTCCGATTTGATTGATGTCTTTGCCACGCAAACAAACTAGAGCTTCACCATGGATACCACCACCAACAAATCGCTGAGCAACGGCAACTGAACTGTCTCGACCGATCACATCCACTAACGTCATATGCAGTTCTCCATACGACAATGGACCAACGTGGGGCACTGGCAGTTGAATGAACTCATGAAGATGGTCGGCCATAATCGCAGCACCCTTACCTAACGCGATGTTGGCGACTTCACGAAATTTCGCCAGAGGGGTAATCTCAATTTCGGGGGCTGGCGCTGCATTCCCACTCGAGCTAAATGCGTATTGCAACCCTAACGTTTCGTATAGCGGGATAACCTGTTCTTCTGACAGAGGCTTGGCGATAAAGTCGATTGCGCCAAGATCTAAACAACGTTGTTTAGCCTCTTGCTGAACGTCACCAGAAATGATGACAACTTGAGTGGGATAATTGCTGACCGGTAGAGACTCTAGTACCTCGAACCCGTCCATAATCGGCATCGTTAAATCGAGAAACAAAACGTCAATATTTTGTTCCGCTAGAATCGTCAACGCTTCGTAACCGTCTTGGGCTTCGATCAGGTGCAATGATGTTTCGTGTACGATGGAACGGGATATCAACTTTCGTGCTACCGCCGAATCATCACAAATCAGTATTTTCATGCCACCAATGGAACTAAAGTCAAAAAAATAATAATACTCGTTGTATACCAATAGCTCCATATGTTAAGTCCATAAATCATAGGGTTATAGGCGACATGATTCACACTTATGCACATTTTCTACTATATGCAGCAGTTTTATTGTCGAAGTTTGCTCAACTGCGCGTCAATCTTCCGCCGTTTATCCTAAACTATTGTTGGTCAAATAGATAAGCGAGGTTTTGTATGTGGCAAGCAATATCGCAACAGCTTTCTGATACCTTGATGTTCGAATATCAAATCACTGAGAAGACACGCCTCTCTGGTGGAGACATCAGTGAGAGTTACATGATCAATGACGGAGAACAGCGCTATTTCGTCAAACTCAATGATCGAGACTTTTTATCTAAGTTCGAAGTTGAAGTAGAAAGCCTTCACTTGTTACGTGAAACCTCGACGGTGTTTGTCCCTGAAGTCGTGTTAGCGGGCAAAACCAAAACCCACTCATTCTTGATCCTGAATTACCTACCAACCAAACCACTTGAAGATGCAAAGCACAGCTTTAAGTTTGGCCAGCAACTGGCGCGTTTACATTTGTGGGGAGAACAGAAAGAGTTCGGATTTGATTCCGATAATTACATAGGCTCTACCCTTCAACCAAATCAATGGCATAAAAAGTGGTGTGTCTTTTTTTCTGAGCAACGGATAGGTTGGCAGTTACAGTTGCTGAAAGAAAAAGGTGTCACCCTCGTCGATATCGATGACTTTATTGATGTGGTGAAACAGCTTTTAGCCAATCACGCTCCAGAGCCATCATTGCTTCACGGTGATTTGTGGAATGGGAACACGGCATTGACACCATTTGGCCCTATCTGCTTTGACCCAGCTTGCTATTGGGGAGATCGTGAATGTGATATTGCGATGACTGAGCTGTTTGGTGGGTTCCAGCCGGAGTTTTATCAAGGATATGAATCCATTGAGCCATTACCCGCAGGCTATGATGAACGAAAAGACATCTACAACCTTTATCACATCCTCAATCATTGTAACTTGTTCGGAGGCCACTATCTTGAACAGGCCCAATCGATAATTAAGAAGATTATTTCTTATTGATCTGGAAGGGAAAGATCATTGCCGAATGTAAAAATTCGACGCATATCACCCTAGTTTGAGGCCCCAAGCTCAATCATGAGTTTGGGGTCAACTTTTGTACTTATTTCGACTCAATTAGCAACAACAGCACCTAATATTCAAAGTAACTCGACTTAATTTGAATCTCTGTACCAGAGAGAAGACGAGTGTTCAAGGGCTGAATTTTCGAGACACCAAAGTATTAAAAGCCCTGCAATACTAGGAGTTTTTGTATGCAAAATTACACTGAAAGACATGTTAAATGCCCTCACTGTGGGCACTCTATCGGTATCACTTTAGATGCAAGTAATGGTAACCAAGAGTTTTATGATGACTGCCCTGCGTGCTGCCACGCCATCCACCTCAACATGAAAGTGGATGAGATGCACGAAAAGGTAGAACTGTTCATTGACGATAACTACGAATAGAGAGCTTTAATCCCCCCGAGTAATCATCTACATGAAGTAAACATCTACACAAAATATAAAAAGGAGCGGTTAAGCTCCTTTCTTGTTTCCGGTCATAAGTAAACGCCTTACAACTGCTTTGCTGCTAATACACGTTCAACCGTATCGACGATGGCTTGAGTTTGCGGGTCAAATTCAATGTTTATTTTCTCTCCAACCTGGCGCGCACCAAACAAGGTTCTTTGCAGAGTTTCCGGAATCAAATGCACCGAGAATCGATTCTCTTCGACTTCGCCGATGGTCAGTGAACAACCGTCCAAACCGATGTACCCTTTAGCCAGTACATATTTCATTGATTCTTGCGGCAGTGCAAACCAAATGGTGCGGTTGTTTGGTGTATCAATCACATCAACAATTTCGCCCATTAAACTGATGTGCCCCGACATACTGTGGCCACCAATCTCATCACCAAATTTGGCTGCTCGCTCAATATTTACGCTGTCGCCTTCTATCAATGCACCTAGGTTTGTAAGAGCTAAGGTTGCTTGCATTAGATCGAAACTGATGTGCGTTCCTTCAATTTTGGTGACGGTTAAACAACAACCATTGTGTGCGACCGAGGCTCCAATCTCTAGCCCTTCACTTAACGAGCCTTCAAGTTCGATAACGTGAGTTTGAAAGCGCTCTTTTTTTTCGATTTGAACGACTTTAGCCGTACCCTGAACTATTCCTGTAAACATTCTCTTTACCTATTTATTAGAAGCGACTGATAGCCAGAACGAACATTCGCAAGCTGTTTTTACCATTGTCTATCAATTAACCAAAAATCCCTATCTTGTGGGTATGGCATCTGGGCATACAATTGTTTATCATCTGCGCGGAGTTCCTCCGAGGCATTTTTTCACCTTATAGTGACTAAAATCAACCATCAGATCAGTTCATCACATCTTTTGTCCTCGAGTACTCCCTATCTTTTCAACTTATTTCATTTTCAACTTATTGTTCCGCTCTGGAGTATTTCGTGCATCGCTATAAAGAAGAAGCATCGAGTCTTATTAAACTGGCGACCCCTGTGTTGATCGCTTCTGTCGCACAAACCGGGATGGGGTTTGTGGATACCGTCATGGCTGGTGGCGTCAGTGCTACTGACATGGCTGCGGTATCTGTTGCAGCAAGTATTTGGTTACCGTCAATTTTATTTGGCGTTGGCTTATTGATGGCCCTTGTACCTGTTGTCGCTCAATTAAATGGTTCTGGCCGTCGAGTAAACATTCCTTTTGAGATCCAACAAGGCATCGTTTTGGCATTGTTGATCAGCATCCCTATTATCGGCGTTTTGTTCCAAACTAAGTTCATACTTGGATTGATGGATGTAGAAGCAGCGATGACAGAGAAAACCGTTGGTTACATCCACGCGGTTATTTTTGCGGTACCCGCTTTCTTATTGTTCCAAACGTTACGTAGCTTTACTGATGGCATGTCGCTAACCAAGCCCGCCATGGTGATTGGTTTCATCGGCCTAATGTTGAACATCCCATTAAACTGGATTTTCGTTTACGGTAAGTTTGGTATGCCAGCCCTTGGTGGTGTTGGTTGTGGCGTCGCAACCGCCATCGTTTATTGGGTGATGTTTGGGCTGCTTTTCCTTTATGTGACTACGTCTGCTCGTCTAAAAAGCATAAATCTGTTTGGCGAATTTCATAAACCACAGCTGAAAGCTCAGATTCGTCTGTTTAAGCTCGGCTTTCCTGTTGCCGCTGCATTGTTCTTTGAAGTGACATTGTTTGCAGTGGTCGCGCTTTTGGTCTCTCCATTAGGTTCAATCATTGTTGCCGCGCACCAAGTCGCCATTAACTTCTCTTCATTGGTGTTTATGCTGCCAATGAGTGTGGGTGCCGCAGTCAGTATTCGTGTTGGTCACCGTCTAGGGGAAGAAAACGTCGATGGCGCACGCGTCGCTTCTCGTGTTGGCGTCATGGTCGGTTTAGCGTTAGCAATGATGACCGCGATTCTTACGGTTCTGTTCCGTGAGCAAATCGCTTTGCTTTACACGAATAACCCAGAAGTTATCGAACTTGCGATGGTGCTATTGCTGTTTGCTGCAATCTACCAATGCACTGATGCGGTTCAGGTTATCGCTGCTGGTGCACTACGTGGCTATAAAGACATGCGTGCAATCTTCAACCGTACCTTTGTTGCGTACTGGTTATTGGGACTTCCAATTGGTTACATTCTTGGCCGCACAGATTGGATTGTTGAACCAATGGGCGCACAAGGCTTTTGGTTGGGCTTCATCATAGGCCTATCTTCAGCGGCTTTCCTATTGGGTATTCGTTTACGTTGGATGCACCATCAAGAGCCAGAAGTTCAGTTGAATTTCTCTCAGCAATAACTCGAACTTCAACCCGCCAAATTTTAAAGCCAGCACTCGCTGGCTTTTTTGATCTCTCATATTCGTTAAGCGGTATACTTATCTAAGTGATTAAAAAGGAAATGCTGTGAGAAGTTCCCTTGTAAGAAGCTCCCTTGTTGCTGCGGCGCTTGTACTACTGACAACCTTACTCAGTGGGTGCAACGACTGGTTTAACCCAGAGAAAGCGGTCTTCGAAAAATACAATCAACGCCTAGCAAATGTGTTAGATACGTCGGAATCGGAGTTAGAAGCCTCTCCTGCTGTCACGATTCCTGATAAGCGAGAACTGTTTCAAGAACTCCCTCGTCTATCACTTGGCTTACTCGAAAGCTACCAACTGCGTCAATGTGGTTTGTTTAATTTATTAGCAGAAAAAAACTCTCAACTGGGTAAAGTTCAAGACGCCTTTTACGACTTTGATTATCAAACCAACCTGCTGAGAACACTGAATGGCTGCTTGAGTGATTACCCATTGAGTGATGAAGAAAACACAAAGCTGAACGGTTTGTACGACCAGAAGTGGCACCATCTAACAGTGCATCTCGACAATATGTTGCTGACTAGCGATGCCATGCGCAAACAGCTAACAGGATCTGAATGGTTACCATTGGAAAGCAAAGACCAAGTTGCACACGTACGAGATGCTTTCCTTGCTTTGGATGAAATGTATCAAACACCATATCGCACTCTTTCTCGCTTGCCCGATGTGACCATTGTGAACTACCAAGAAGAGATCGAAAAAACACGTCTCGTTGGTCGACTCTATTACACTTTGATCGATGCGACTCATTGGTTAGAACAAACCACACACATGCTCGAAGCAAACCAAGACAAAATCATTTGTGGTGCCAACCGTGATACCACTCAATTTCGTTACTTGAGAAACGTCTTCCAAACAATTTATGTTGCAGAAGTTCAACCTTACATGGCATACGTCGACAGTACCTATCAGCAACTCGACGGGGGACTTTCCCTTGTTGAAAAGAGAATGCAAGCTCATGGTGCAAACTATGGAATAGAAAAAGCACACGATCAGTTTCGTGAGGAAACAATGAAGCATGTGCAATTTTGGAAAAATCTATTTAAACGTTGTGGTGTGAAAATCGGAAATAGTTAGCTCAAGCCGTTTATACGCCGCTATTTAGATTTATTGTGAAGCCCGCTCTCTTAAAAATCGGGCAAATCTCGGTTTGCCATTATGGGTAAAACCGTTGTAGCGAAACGTAATGGTAGATCCTATTCGAGGAGGAGATTTTCGAACGTCATCGGTAAAGCCGCTACCAATGTAAAACTCAGTGCCGTCTGCCAACCTAACCAACAAGGCACCCATCATACCCAATAAACGACCAGTTCCTGGTTTGTAGCCCAATACTAAGGCCTCTGCATCTTCATAACGCTTAAGTTTGAGTAAATCACTACCTCTACCCGCTTGGTATCGACTTGATACCTTTCGCAACATCACACCTTCGCCGTCAGATTGCGAAATTCGGTCCAATTGCGTGAACAAATGTTTCTCATCTTGAATTGCACGATGCTCAACGTATTTAATATGAGGGGCGTCGATCGTAAACACCAGATCTTGAATGTTGTAGTAGCGCTTTTGATAATCACCCGCAGAATACGGCATATCGAAAACCATAAAATCGATTCGTCGCCATGCGCCTTCCACCGGCGTTTTATCCAATACCGTTTGTTGAACAAGATGGAAATTTCCTCGACCAGCCCATAACTCGCCATCCAAAGGGTAATCTGGCAATACCTTGGTAAACCACTCTGGCGCGTAAATTCGGTTGCCGTTGCGTGTAACGAGATGTTGACCGGTCCAATACGCTCGAATCCCATCCAGTTTCTCGCTATACCAATACTGAGAGACATCGATACCATCTTGGTATGATTCAGCTAAAGAGACAGGTGGAAGTAAATTAGGATCAGCTTGTGGCTGAGCAGAAGCAATTACAGCGAGGGCAATCAATGTCATTCTTAATGGCATGTGGGGACCTTGTACAAAAAAGCATCTCCATTGAACCGTAAGTCGATCAATTCACCTACTCAACATTTTGCATTCTACGATCTACAGCAACACTCATAAGCAAGCAAATGCAAACAAGCACATAAAGTTCAGATCGAAATAGCATTTATAAATTCCTCGACCTGTATGCGTTTTTGATTCTCAAAATGAAATCGCCTTAATTCTCAATATAAAAACTAAGAACTTGCATAAGTAACTATATGTTTTTATGAACTTTTATTCTTGGCATGTTCCGTGCTCTATACCAAGCAGACAGTTTGTTAACGGAGAATGCACTATGGAACTGCGAAAATTGGAAACCGACCAAAACACATTGACCATCGAATTTTTTGGTGATTTAGACGCAAAAGGCTGTCGTCAAGCTCAGCATCATATTGATGAGGTAATTCACAGCGATGATCACAAGGAAGTCGAAATCAACCTCAAACACGTCCAATTTCTTGATTCCTCAGGGATTGGTGCCATTGTTTATTTATATAAGCGCCTAGTTGAACGTGAACGCAGTATGATAATCGAAAACGTATCGGGACAACCGTTAGAGATAATGAGCCTGTTACGTATCAATCATGCGATTCCCGTCAATTCAAAAGGCCACTAAAAACACCGGTTAATACGGAGGTTGGCATGGTGAATCTAATACGACAAAGTGTAATGAGCGGTCTCGTTGTCGGCGTTGTTGGTTGCTCAGCGTTTAGCTACCCCGATCATGGTCAGGGCGGCATGGCGGAAAGTTACCAAGATATTTCTATCGAGAATTATCAGTTTTCACCGGTTATGCCTGATGAGCCTCTTGGCCCAGAGCATGGGCTTCGCTTCGATTGGCAACTCACAAAACTACATTTAGATGCCTTAATTGATGAAGGCGCAAGATGGTGTTTCCCTGCTGCCGTAGTGCAAGCATTAGAAAAGCAAAATCGAATCGCAAGAGAACTCGAGGGCGGGCTTTTACTTGATGCTGCAAACGATATCGTGATTCAGCGTCGTCGATTGAGCCAACTAGAACAACAACTTGATTACGTGCTCTCTCAAACCACTTGCTCGCCGCCGCAAGACATTGAAGCTCTGCGCAGCGACTTGAACATCGTCGCTGACGTCTATGACCTGCTCAATATCGATAATCAGTTCGCCGTCGATTCTGCCGAAATCAATCCAAAGTACATGGGGCACCTTGCGGAAGCGGCTTACATTTTACGAGAGCACCCTTCTCTCTCCTTGGTGGTAACCGGTCATGCCGACGTTACTGGCGAACCGGAATACAACCAAAAGCTCGCACAAGAACGTGCAGAACAAGTAAAACGATACCTCAATGTCTTCGGTATCACCTCTGACCGCGTGCAAACAAAATCCGTGGGTGAAAAGCTCCCACTCTACGAAGGACAAACACCAGCGGTTCGCTTGACCAACCGTCGAGTAAGCATTGAAGTACTCAACTCAAATTCTGACAGCACAACAGAAATGGGAGACACGCTATGAGCATCCTCAAATCGATTGTCGCCCTTTTGTTACTTTGCATGATCAACATAAATGCAAGTTGGGCTGCGGAAGACGATGTCGTTAAAGTCGGTGATTTAGTCCAAATCAACCTTCCAGGAGAAGCCTCACTAAACAAAGGCTTCCAAGTCGATAAACGAGGTCGCATCAGCCTACCGGAAATCGGACCTGTATTTGTAGCTGGATATAATGAAAAGCAACTTCAAGATGTGATTATCGAAAACCTGAAATCCGTTTATCGAGACGTGAACAACGCGCGCGTTTTCATCAAGCAGCAGCAACTACTCATATCCGTTCAAGGCTATGTGGTCAAACCCGGAGAATACACTTTACAAGCCGGCTCTAACATTCAAATGTTCCTATACGAAGCCGGTGGACTCCGTGCTGGTGCGCAGCTGGATAAAATCATCGTCAAGCGCGGTAACAAGAACATCGAATTCGATTACAAACGCTTCCTTGATACTGGTGATGACACCCAACTGCCGACGCTTGAATCACTGGATGTTCTCTTCGTCCCTGCCTCTCCTCTCGTTGGTAACATAGAGCAAGAATTTGACGCTGCTAAACTGGCCAACTCTGGCGACAGTGCAGATGAAACGAAAGCTATCAAAGTGTTTGGTGAGGTGAACGCACCCGGCTCATTCACATACAAGCCAAACACAACACTCGTCGACGTTGTGATGCGAGCGGGTGGTGTTACGCGCTTCGCGAGTGTCGAACAAATCCGTGTGATCACCAACAATACACCAGTGATTTTTAACCTAAAGCGCTACCTAGACTCAGGTGATTCCAACTTACTACCAGACATCTTACCAGGGGCAACCATCTTTGTGCCTAAGCAAGAGGAAGAGATAAAAGCGGGTGCCAATGTTGTTTATGTTATGGGTGAAGTCGCAAACCCTGGAGCATTTGAAGGCAAAAAAGGCGCGAGCTTTATGGACATTCTCGCCAACGCTGGCGGCCCTACTCGTTTTGCTGAATCCCGCCAAATCCGTGTGATTAAAGCGAACGGACAAGTGATCAAATTCGACCTTACGGCACACACAGAGGGGCTCACTTCTGCGAGACCGCCTGCAATATCCTCAGGAGACGCTATTTTCGTACCTGAGAAAACCGATATGAATGAAAAATCATGGTTGAAAGTCGCACCAAGCCGAGCTGTCGCAGTGATGGGGGAAGTGGTTCGTCCAGGTCGAATCGAATGGTCCAATGAAATGGATTTGATTGACCTACTCGCCCATGTTGGCGGCCCAACTCGCCGCGCAGACACCAGCAAAATAGAAGTGGCGAATAACGGTAAGATGACTCAGTTTGATTTGGACAAGTACATCCTACAAGGTTCACCAACCTCTAAGTTACCGAGCGTATCTGCAGGAACCGTGGTTCGAATTCATGCCCTGCCAGATGATCCAACAGACAACAAATCACAATGGGTTAGCCAAAGTTCAGATGCGTCTATTTATGTTTTTGGACAAATCAACTCTCCAGGCCGCTACCGTTTTACCAACGAGATGCACTTTCTCGACATTCTTTCTGCGGCTGACGGCCCAACGAAAGATGCCGATATTCATAATATTCGAGTAACGCACCGTGGTCTTGGTTACGCTAAAGTCAGCAAATTAAACCTATCGATGTATTTTGAAACCGGTGATGAAAACATCTTGCCGGATGTTCGCCCGGGCGACACCATCTACATCCCTGAGAAGAATAAGAACTGGCTTGACCGCTCAAAAGAATCGACCGTACGAGTGTTGGGCGAAGTGAGAGACCCAGGGCGTTACGTATTTAATGACAATATGACAATCCTTGACCTATTGGCAGAAGCCGGAGGACCAAGTGATAACGCTTACGTAGAAAAAATTAGCGTGGTCAACATGTCTTGTTGCCAAGGCCAAGCTCGTACATTCGACCTAACCGAGTTTAGCAAAACCGCTAACATTTATGACCTTCCGGTTATCCGCGCGGGCGACACTATCTATATTCCACACAAAGATGAGAGTTTTGCAGAGAAAGCACGGGCTGGCTTACGTGACCTTTTGCAAATCACGACCACCATTGTGTTAATAGGAGCGCTGTAATGACTATTCCTGCGACTCATGCTGAAATCGAACAAATCTACTTACAGGGCGAATTAAAAGGCCATCGCTCCCTATGTATCGTCGCTTGTCAATCCGAAGACGGCGTGACATCCGTGGCTTCCGCTTTGGCCGAGCGTTTGATTCTTGCAGGGCATAACACGCTTTACGTGGATTTGAACTTGTTCAAGCCTGCATACAATACGGTGCATCAATTTCCTGAGCAAGACGGCATCGGACAGCTCATCGCAAGAGAAGAAGATCATCAGACCTTAGTCGGCTTAACGGCCCCATCGATGGCCAGCACACAACTCGCTTATCGCGATCCAACCATGCTTAAAAAAGTCATTGAGACTTGGTTGGACCAATATGATCGTGTCGTCATCGACACCTCACCATTATTGAGCTTAAATCGTAATAACATCCCCGCTCAAGTGGTTGCAGGCGTCTGTGATGCGAGCATATTAGTCGCCAGTTACGGTTCGACCACAACTACACAAATTGACCAAGCAAAAAAACTATTAGAGAACAGTAACGCCAACCTACTTGGGGCGGTATTAAACATGAAGCACAATGCAGGCTTAAAAGACGAATTGATTCGTCAGGTAAAAAAGCTGCGCTTTTTGTCAGATAAGTTAAAAGCAAAAATATCGCAACAGATTAAAGACAGCGAATTATTTACCTTATAGGGAGCGTATCCAATGAACAATCACACAGATGTGGCCGTAGAGCCTGAATTGGTCGATGAATTGATTCTTCAACAAATGATCAAAGATACGTGCACTGAGATAATGCCCACACTCATTGAGCACTACATCGAGGAGTCTCGCGAACGGGTAGAAAAGATCAAACAAGCATTAGAAACCTGCAATATCAACACCCTAGAGTTTGAGGTGCACACTCTAGGCAGCTCCGCACTTGCTCTAGGGAACCGTACCCTTTCTCGACATGCGAGAACCATTGAGAAACACTGCGTGGAAGGTGAAACTCAACAAGCCCTACTCCTATGCCAATCATTGCCGCAACTCGCCGAAAATTCCTTTATTGCCTTGAATCAGAGAAAGGAGCAAGGATTTGAGGATTAAGGTCTATACCTAGGTAACTTCAACACGCTTGGGTATATATTGATTTATTTAATTAGCTAAAAAATAAAGAATTTTCTGCAAGACTCCCAACCTGTGCTAATACTTAAATATAACGATTCTCAAAATGAGAATAGAAAAGAAGCTATCTGCTTGAGAGTACGACAACTATTCATTCTCGCGAACTGACTCACAAGCTGACAAAGCAACGTTAGAACCAATACAGTGTCAGTACTGATTAAAGGTTTTAACGGAAAGCGAATAAAAGTTGGGAAAGGACTATGAGACCAAGGGTGTTATTGGTAGAAGACTCTACCTCACTAGCCATACTATACAAACAGTATGTCAAGGACGAACCTTACGACATCTTTCACGTAGAAACTGGGCGTGAGGCCATCCAATTCATTGAGAGAAGTAAACCACAACTCATCATTCTCGATTTAAAATTACCCGATATGTCCGGGGAAGACGTTCTTGATTGGATCAATGAGAATGAAATTCCAACCTCAGTCATCATTGCAACCGCACATGGCAGCGTAGACATTGCGGTAGGTTTAATTCAAAAAGGTGCGGAAGACTTTCTTGAAAAGCCCATCAACGCAGACCGACTCAAGACCTCTGTTGCACTTCACCTTAAACGTGCCAAGTTAGAAAACTTAGTAGAAAACATTCAATCTACCTTCGACCGACACAATTACCATGGATTCATCGGTTCTAGTTTGCCAATGCAAGCCGTCTACAAAACCATTGATGCTGTCGCTCCAACCTCTGCTAGTGTATTTATCGTTGGTGAGAGTGGTACTGGTAAAGAAGTCTGCGCTGAAGCAATCCATCGTCAAAGTGATCGTCGTGACAAACCCTTTATTGCCATCAACTGTGGTGCGATTCCACGAGATTTAATGGAAAGCGAAATTTTTGGTCACGTTAAAGGCGCATTTACTGGTGCGACAACAGATAGGAAAGGTGCAGCAACCGTTGCTCATGGTGGAACCCTCTTCCTAGATGAACTGTGTGAGATGGAATTGGAAATGCAGAAAAAGCTGCTCCGTTTTCTACAAACAGGCACTTACACGCCACTTGGCGCGACCAAAGAAATGAAAGTGGATGTTCGCATCATCTGTGCGACAAACCGCGACCCACTTACGGAAGTCGAAGAAGGCCGCTTCCGCGAAGATTTATACTATCGCGTCCATGTTGTACCTATTGATATGCCGCCACTCAGAGAGCGAGGTAGTGACATTGTCACTCTTGCTAAGCATTTTCTGACCACCTACTCCAAGCAGGACAAAAAGAAGTTCAACAATATCGATAATGAAGCACAGTACGTCATCAAACATTACGACTGGCCGGGGAATGTTCGTCAATTGCAAAACATCATCCGTAACATCGTGGTGTTAAACAATGAAGACAAAGTCACCGTCGCGCATCTACCCGCGCAGCTAACTCGCAAGCCATCAAAAGCACGTGTGATTACGCAGCCCGTAGAACCCGCACCGACCACCGTCGCTAAGCCTTCTCCAATACAGCCCGTTGAACATATCGCTACCGATATGCTGCCTCAAGAACCGGTAACCAGACCCGAACCGATACCAATGAGTGCTTCTGCACAAGTCGCGTCGCCGTACTTTAATACGGACGGCACCATTCGACCGATGTGGAAGGTGGAACGGGAAGCAATTCAAAATGCGATAGCCTACTGCGATGGTAACGTACTCAACGCCGCGGTAATGTTAGAGCTGAGTCCATCTACTGTTTATCGTAAAAAACAAGCGTGGGAAGCGGATGAGGCTAATCTCGAACAATCGTGAGATACCTGTCGCTGGCGAGGTTTGGATTTTACTCGACAGCTGCATTTTTGGTGGCATAGAAAGTCACGTCCTTGAGCTTGCCAAAGGATTACAAGCATTTCATGTCCACGTTAGAGTGGTATTGGTGGTTGAGTACAACCCACCAGCATCGCTTGTTTCTAGGTTGGCCGATTCCGATGTTCCCGTAAGCTACTTACACCAACTTTGCCCCAAGAATAATGACACACATTCTGTCATTGCGGTAAAACGGCTTACCATTGCGGTTGCAGAGCATCAACCAAGCGTTATCCACACTCACGGCTACAAAGCGAGCTTACTTGCGCGCAGCGCCGAACTGTTTACACGTACCTTCCCTCGTCTTATTTCTACCTACCATGCCGGCGAAACACCAACGGGAAAAGTGTGGTTTTACGATTGGCTTGATCGTTATAGCGGTCGTTTGTCCGATCATTGTTTTGCGGTTAGCCAAAGTATTCAAAATAAACTGCCGATAAAAACCGAGCTATTGAACAACTTTGTTTCACTTCCTGCACAAAACAGCAGCTACAAAGAAATCGCATTCGTTGGTCGATTGAGCCATGAAAAAGGCGCGGATCGCTTTATCGACATCGCGAGGCATTTTCCTGATCGTCAGTTTTCTATTTACGGCGACGGTCCTGAAGGAAAAGACCTCGCCCAACAAGCGCCCGGTAATGTTGTGTTTCATGGGCATCAACACAACATGAACGCAGTATGGAACAATATTGGCGTATTGATTATCTCTTCTCGCTATGAAGGCCTCCCAATGGCGGCATTAGAAGCGATGTCGAGAGGAATTGTGGTATTCAGCCTAAATGTCGGCCGATTATCTGATCTTATTGAAGATGGCAGTAATGGATTTATTGCGCCAGATATTCTCAATTTGATAAACAAGCTCAACCACTGGATAACCATGAGCACCTATACCCAATCGCTTATTCGCAAAAAGGCCATTAAGACCATCTCGGAGCAGTATTCTTCACAAAGTATCATTCCTATTTTGATTGAACGCTATCAAATTGAAAATCAAACTTGATGCATATGCATTCTCATTATGAAAAACTTGCTTTCCCCTACCTACTCTTAAATATCTTTACTCCATTAAATCAGTAACTTAAAAAAATGATAAGGTTTGGCATCTCGGTTGCAGTATCCCAGTAAACAAAAGGGCAAACCGAGGTGACGACGATGGCTACTCCAAAACGCATTCTATATGTTCATTATGGCGACAACTGGCTTCGCCACAACGAAGTTGTATTACTTGATCTTTTGTCGCGCATTGATCGTGAGCAGTTCTTGCCTTATGTCTGGACGAACTGTGAGCCTTTAATTGAAAAATGCCGAGAGATGGGGATTGAAACTCAATATTCTCCCTTCAAGTTAGTCGGAGGCTGGAGTACTCCCCGCTGGGACATCAGCGCCTGGAATCGCCTTATCAAGCAAGGCTCTGAACTCATCGAAAAGCACACTATCGATCTTGTGCATGTGAACAGTGGTGTGACCTGTCAGTGGATGTGTCTGGCGACACGAATGAACCACATACCTTTGGTTACGCAGCTGCATTGCCATTATCCCATCCGTGATCGGTTTTCACTTGACTTGCACATGTCGCCAAAGCTGATCTGTGTCAGTAAGGGAATAAGCCAAGAGCTGGCCCGCGACGGCTACCCAAAAGAGAACTTACACGTGATCCACAATGGCGTTTCGTTAAACCGAAATGAACCATCGGTTGATGTGAAGGACTACCTCGGTATCCCAAAAAACGCTTTCACCTTCCTATCCGTTGGTGCTCTGATTAAAAGTAAAGGTTTTGACCGCCTGATTCGCGCGATTCACATGCACAACTATCATCAGAATAATCCGCACCTTGTGATTGTTGGAGACGGGGAAGAAAAAGCCCCCTTACAACAACTCACAGCGGATCTTGGTGTTGAAGACCGTGTGCATTTTGTCGCGGAACAGCATAACAAAGACGCATGGATGACAGGCAACGTCGACGCCTTTATCAGTGGTGCTTACGAAGAAGACTACGGCCTGGCGATTGGGCAAGCTGCGTTAGCAAAATTGCCTATCGTGGCCCCAAAAATCGGTGTTATCCCTGAATTAGTCGAACACAATCACAGTGCTCTTCTGTATTCCAATCATGGGATGGCCGGTCTGCTCAATTCTGTGCAGCGCATGCTAAATGATGCTCCGCTGCGAAATAAAATTGCTCACAATGCTTATCACTACGCGACGCAACACCTTACCGTTTCGGCTTCGGTGAGCGCGATAGAGTCAATTTATCATGCAGAGCTGGCACATGAGCCTACGGCTTCTATACCACCCTCGCACAGTCTTAAACCTATGCCTCGTTGGCTAAAACACAATTGAGGATAGGGTCATGAAATACGTACTGATGTTGGACACTATCCCGTTGCAAAGCGGTTCAAAAACAGCAAATGCTGAACTCTTAAAACAGTGCGATCAGCGAGATGTGGTCGGTTATGTCGCAACGACTCACCCAGAGCACTGGAATCGGTTACTGAAAGATGACGAACGTATTCAAGTCGTTAAAGTTCGTCGCTCGCCGATTATTTCTCAGCATGGTCTGGCTTATTGGTTAATGAATGGATTTTACCTCTTCCAATTGTTGTTCATCTTGTGCAGATTACCCAAAATTGATTGGCTACTCGGCCTTTCTAATCCCAACAACGATATGCCTTTGTATCTATTGCGCTTATTGAATCGCAAACCAATCGTTCAAATCATCAGCCAATCGGTAGGTAAATCACGATCTGCAGGTTATTGCGTCACAAAAGCAACCAGTATCTATTACTTGGCAAGTTGTCGCGAATCCATAATCCACGCATTGCAAGCGTATCTCAACCAACCCATTGCTGCAGTTAAACGTTACTGGGCAGACCTAAATACATCATCATTCGTTAACGGTCTCTCTTCAGAGCGTTGGCCAAAGCAAGCGAATCCTATGTCCTCTCGCGTGTTTTGGGCAGCGACTCTCCTAAAACGCAAAAACGTTGACTTGCTCTTAGACGCCATCCAATTTGAAAACGGTACAAACCTCAAAGCAACCGTGTGTTATATCCAACCCAACCTAATTGATGATGAATGCTTAACCCCTGATTTAACTGCAAAAGGCGTCGATTGGTACGAGTCACCAGCAAACCTTGATGACCTAAGAGCACAATGTGGTGTGTTTGTTGCAACAGCAGAGAATGAGCCGTTTGGTCTTGCAATTTTGGAATCATTAGCCGCAGGAATGTGTGTGGTAATTCCACATGATGACAGTTACTGGGATCGAATCCTTACTGACGGAAAAAATTGCATCAAATACACACCCAACGACGCGGCCTCGCTGCACAACGCGATTCGCTTACTCAATGAGTCTCCATGGTTAAAGGTAACGATGGGAATCGAAGCACTCAATGTCGCTCAACTTTATACGGCTGAACGTTGTTACTTCCCAATCACTCAGCATTTGTGCTCAGGCCCAGAACAACAAAATGAATCCAGCGCGAAAAAGCGCAACAACGTCAAAGGATATGACCATGTCTAGAGCAATGACCAACATGTCACTCTTTGCCATTGCACTGGTGATCAACAAGAGCATTAGCTTAATCATGCTACCAATACTTCCGCAATATTTGACACCGGAACAAATCGGTAAAATGGAAATCATCGCGTCTGTTGGTATTGTGATTGCTTTAATCATTAGCCTAGCATTGCATGAAGCCCTAAATCGCTTCGCTGGCGTGGAAGACGACCCGCAGAAAAGGAAGTCACTACTAGACCAAATTTACTCTCTTTCATTGCTTATCTCTGTTCCTATCGCTTTGGTCTTGGCTACGATCATCATTGCTATGCCCGTACCAGAACCTTTTACTAAGACAGAATGGATGGTTGCCTTAGTTGCCATTGCTTTCGAGGGAGCGATTGCGATAGGGACAGCGTGGCTAAGACTACAAGACGACAAGGCGAAAACCTTGTTGTATGTGATGGTGACGACCACGGCACTTCAAGCTGCGTTCATTATCATCGCGCTTCAATTTAGCCAAACGGTGCTTTCCGTCTTACTTGGTGGGCTGATCGCTGCTGCTGCACAATTAATTTGGTTACACTTCATCAATCGCTATCAGTTGGTTCTTCCGAGTTTTATCTCGACAAAACAATTCTTTAAATACTGTTATCCCATTATGTGCTCGGGCTTAATTATGTTTTGTTTAAATGGTGCAGAACGTTGGTTTATTGGGGCAAATGCATCGTTAGCAACGCTCGGGGTTTATACAATCGCATTTAAATTCGCAATTGGTATGTGTTTTTTGGCACAACCTTTTGCCATGTGGTGGTCGCCAAGACGATTCTCGATTTTAGAGAAAAAGGGCGCCAACGAAGCAACGCGAATCACCCACCTAGGTATGATTTATCTGACGTTTCTAGTCGTAGTCGTAGGCTCATTAGCGGTAATCATCATCAACAATTTTTTGCCTGAGGCGTATCGAGAAGCGTCGCTTTATGTTCTGTTTCTTTTACCAATAGCCTTACTTAAAGAATGGAGCGAATTACTGTGTATTAGCATCCTATACAAAAGGAAGACCCACTGGTTAATGGGCATTAATGCAATACCGGCCGCAATTGGTCTTGCGATGCTGTTCAGCTTATCAACACTAGGGATCTTCGGTGTGTTCATCGCTCTTTATTATGCTCAGCTTTGTCGACTTGCGTTGACCTTTAGCATTGGTCAACAATGCATGAAGCTCCCCTTCCACCTGAGCTTAATGGTAATACTACATATCCTTGCTGGCGCGTCGTTATTCTTGATTCATTCAGCCGGTTCTGCCCCACTTATCATGCTGGTATGTTTCACAAGTTGCGTGCTCATCGCGACCATAGCGTTTCGTTACTTTGATGCGCAAACCAAAAGTAACGTGCACCACTTTTGGCTCAAGTGGCGCGGCCAAATGAAGAGAACACCGCTATGATCAGCGCTGAATTGAGAATGAAGCAGTCCATCATCGCGATCGCGCTCACGACGTGTATCGCGCTGTTATGGTTAGTGATGCCAAATCCAATTCTGATTCTCGTACTTTGTTTTGCGCCATTGGCTATCTTGTTTGTTCTCAACCAAACCTTCTGGTTCGTGACTCTGTTTGTGATTTTTTCTTTCTTTCGGATTCACGAAACCTTTCCGGTGATTTACAACTTCAAAATTCCTTTGCTGCTTTCACTTGGGGCTCTTATGGCCTTGTCATTTCATTTATTGATTAGCCGTCAAATTATTGCGTTTTGGCACCCTTGCTTGAAATGGTTATCCATTTTTTGGGTTCTGGTGACATTAGGCGTAGCATTCGCTTCAAACCGCTCTGTTGCGATTGATGAATTCAACAGTGTTTATTGGAAGATCATCGTAATGACGCTAGCGATAACTTGGCTCATCACCACACCAAAACAAGTTGCTCAAATGTCGAAAGCCATCATGCTAGCAGGACTATTGGTTGGCTTAACCGCCCTGTCTAACGCGAGTAATGGTATAGGATTGGTCGAAGGCTCACGCGTGACCATCAGCCGCGACTTAGGTTCGGTACTTGGTGATCCAAATGATTTATCTTTAGTACTGATGTTCCCACTTGCATTTACTGTTAGCCAATTGTTAGAGAAAAGAGCCAGCTTCGTTCTTCGCTTGTTTGCATTGATCACCTGTGTCGTGTTGTTCTTCGCGATATTAGAGACACAAAGCCGAGGAGGCCTACTTGGCGCGCTTTCTGTCTTTGCGTACTTCGCGTTTAAACACATCAAAAGCAAAGCGTTAGTTATCTCTCTTGGGTTGGTTGGGGCGCTCGTTCTTTATGCCGTTGCAGGGATTTCTGGCCGCTCGTCTGGCGGTGCCGCGGAAGAAGGGATAGACGAGTCCGCAATGGGACGGATTTATGCTTGGGAGGCCGCAATAAAAATGGCGATAGAAAACCCATTAACGGGCATCGGGATAGACAACTTCTACAATAACTACTTCTTCTACAGTTCTCATTGGGATGGACTCAATCACGCCGTACACAGCACGTGGTTTGGTGTGTTAGCTGAAACTGGATTTGTTGGCTTGTTCGTGTTTATCGCGCTGATTGTGTCTTTGATTCGAACTTCTCGTGAGACCATCCAGATGCTCACCCCTACTAGTGACCATACGTTGTCTATTGGAGCAAACGCCGTCTTGGGGGGGCTTATCGGTACGATTGTTTCCGGTACTTTTTTAACTCAAGGGTTTACTTGGCCAATATACATCCTAGCCGCGCTGACTATTGTGATACATCGTATCGTTCAATCTGATTGTCAAAATGCGAAAGCGTCATAGCCCTTTCCCTCGTTAAGTTCAACCATCTGTTTTTATTAAATTATTTCCTTGGCACGCAATGTGATAAGTCTACTTATTAGAACAATCATAAAGTTGGCTCAAAGGAGAAAATGATGACGGACATCGTAGTGTTTGGCGAAGACTTTGGCGGATTGCCTTCTTCCACTCAACATATCATTAAACATCTGACAGACAATCACCGCATCCTGTGGGTTAATTCCATCGGTTTAAGGCAGCCGAGGTTGGTGACAAAAGACGTAAAGCGCATCGTTAACAAACTCACACGCTCTTTTGATGCACATACACAGAACAATACAACGTTCAATCAAGACTGCCACATGAGCGCCAGCATTCAAACGATTAACCTACTCACCATCCCTGCACCGCGGACTCAATGGGCAAGGAAGGCGGCTTCGAGCATGATGCAACATCAACTGAAGCGAAAGCTAAAAGAGCTTGGCTTTGAAAAACCGGTACTCTGGACGTCTCTGCCGACTGCCGTTGATGTGTGTAAGAGTATGGATAACTCTGGCATCGTTTATTATTGTGGCGACGATTTTGGTGCACTCGCCGGCGTCGATAATCAAACGGTCTTGGAACACGAAGAGGATTTGATTGATTGCTGCGACATCATTTTGGCCGCGAGTGAAAAACTGGCGGCTAAATTCCCACAAGACAAAACTGTCACCCTCCCTCACGGCGTGGATTTCACCTTATTCTCAACTCCCGCAGTCAAAGCTAACGACTTGCCAGATAATGGCAGAAAAATACTTGGCTTTTACGGCAGTTTATCCGAATGGTTAGACTATGCATTGATTGAACAAGTGGCGGTTCAAGCACCCGATTGGGATCTCGTTTTCATTGGACCAAACGAACTGCCCCACAACCCGCTCCCACAACGAACTAATGTCCACTACCTTGGACCTAGAGCACATCAACAGTTGCCAAGCTACTCACAGCACTGGGATGCGAGTTGGTTACCTTTCGTCGACAATGCTCAGATTAAAGCGTGTAATCCACTCAAGCTTTTGGAGTATTTAGCAACCGGCACACCTGTTATCAGCACCACTTTCCCAGCGCTCATGCCTTACAAACAGATGTTGCATGTTGCAGCGGATGCCGAGGATGTATGCGCCAGCTTAAATCATTTACTGCCTCCTCCAATTGGTTCTATGGCTTTGATCGAAAAACAAAGCTGGGCATCGAGAGCCTTTCAAGTTGAACAACTCGTGAGGTCACTATGAGCGATTTAAGAGAAAACCTATCTGTATTGCTTCACGGGGCCTGGCGTCGACGTTACCTGATCGTGGTCCCTATGCTAGTGCTGCCCGTCCTTGGTTTTATTGTTAGCAAGCTTTTGCCTACAAGTTACGTTGCGCACACCAGCATGCTGGTACAGGAAACCGCCAAAATGAATCCGTTTCTTGAAGATCTGGCCGTTTCTACTCAACTGAAAGACCGTATCAACGCGTTGAGTACATTATTAAAGAGCCGACACGTGCTCTTCTCCGTCGCTCAAGAACAAGGGTTGATAAACGATGAGATGGATCTAAAAGAACAAGAGTTCATTATTAAAGATCTCGCCAGTCGACTCTCCGTCAAACAGTTGGGTAAAGACTTCATTCAAATCGAACTTACCAACAAGACACCAGATGGCATGGAAGCGATGCTCACGTCGGTCAGTAATCATTTTGTCGAACAATTGCTTGCACCAGAGCGCTCCTCTATTAAAGATTCCAGTCATTTCCTGACGATTCATATCGATAAGAGGCGCACAGAGCTTGATGCAGCAGAACAAGCATTTGCTGAGTACAAAAATACTTACGCCCACGCAACACCCGAGATGCAGGCGCAAAGTTTGTCTCGACTCGCCAGTCTCAAGCAATCCTTGGCAGAGAAGGAAGCAGAGCTAGCCGGGGTAAAACGCAGCTTGGGTAGTTTGGACCAACAACTTTCTAAAACAAACCCAGTTATCGGCAAGATTGAAGAACAGATCATAGAAATACGAAGTGAGTTGACGCTGCTTCGTGCTAAATACACCGAAGCACACAGTCTGGTCCAAGGTAAAGTCCGAGAACTCAATCGACTTGAGCAAGAACGTACGGTACTGATTAATTCTAAACAACCGGAAATGAACAGTAATCAGCTTTGGGATATTGCCAGTACGGCAACGGTCAGCAACCTCGGCGACGCACAACCCTTGCTTGTCTCTCAACTCCATCAACTGCAAATCATGCGAGGTCGATACGAGTCGCTAGAAGAAGAAACCGATAGTCTCTACAACATGATTCAAGATCTGGAAAACAACGCCAACCGTTTTGGTAGTACCGCGACTGAGATAAACAGGCTTGCACGAGACGTCGCAGTCAAACGCGAATTATATGATGATCTGGTTGAGCGTTATGAAATGGCTCAATTGACGGGTTCTCTCGGTGTGTTCGAAGAAAACAAACGGGTAAAAATCATTGATGAACCCTACACGCCAACCCTACCTTCTAATCTACCCAGTATTGTTTTTGTCCTTCTGGGGCTCATTGGCGGTACGGGATTAGGAATTGGCATCGCAACTCTTATCGAGCTGGCTGACAACTCTATCCGTTCACGTAAGGCATTAGAAAATCACTTAGGCGTCGCTGTCATCACCACGATTCCAAAGGTGACATTTTAGCTCTTCACTGACGGCCCCCTCAGCACAATCAAAGCACTCGAACTTCGGGTGCTTTTTCTTATTTATCAACTTCTTGCTTGTTTGAAAGTGCACAAAGAATATGAATTTCAATTTGAGAATAATGTTGTGTCATTTTAAGCACCTCACCAAAGTCTACCCTAACCATATGTTTTAACTGAATTTAATGATTGGCATGCACTGTGCAGTATTACTGATAACAACTGACGTCGAGGGCTGAGGAATGGAAAACGTTAAGACCCGAGAAAGTAATAGTAAGAGCAAAGGCAAAGTGATCGTTCATGTCGTTCAGCATCTCGCACCTGGAGGCTTAGAAACCTTGGTTCTTGAGATGCTTCGCTTTGCCAAAGCAGAAGACTCCGTTTGTGTCATTAGCCTAGAGGGAAACCGGTACACCGCGCTAAACCATTGGGAAAAGTTAGCAGACTATCAAGACCAACTCCACTTTCTCAACAAACAATCTGGTTTGGATCTTGTCACACTCAAAGCGTTGAAGAAGACATTAAAACAACTGCATGCCGATGTGGTACATACCCATCATATCGGGCCTCTTCTCTACGGAGGCATCGCTGCTCGGCTCCACGGCGTGAAGGCCTTAATCCATACCGAGCACGATGCGTGGCATCTTAACAACAGAAAAGCCGCACGATTGCAAACCACCCTGCTCAAATTGCTTCGTCCTCAGGTTGTCGCAGACGCCGATTTTGTCGCAGAACAAATCATCAATAACTTGGGGTACGAACGGGTAAAAACGATCCACAACGGCATCGATTGCGAAAAATTCAAAGACGGCAATGGGCTGTTAGCTAAACAAACATTCTCGCTACCAACTGACAAGTTTATCATCGGAACCGCTGGACGCTTAGAGGCCGTCAAAGGACAAGAAATCCTAATCAAAGCATTTTCGCAATTACCAGAAAACACACACCTCGCGCTTGCTGGTTGTGGCAGCCAGCGAGATTTGCTTGAGGCACAAGTAAGGACTCTAGGCCTAGAAGAAAGAGTGACGTTTCTCGGGTTAGTCAATGACATGCCAAGCTTTTATCAAAGCCTCGATGTGTTTTGCTTGCCATCATTGCAAGAAGGTTTTCCACTTTCGACACTGGAAGCACAAGCATGCGGCGTACCTTGTATCGCCAGCAATGTCGGCGCGGTAAAGGAAACATTATGCCCTCATACCAGTGCATTGGTAGAACCAAACCGAGCCCCAATGCTCACGGAAGCGTTAACAAACTACTTATCACGACAATCTCGTTCACCACGAAAACACATTCTTAAGCACTTTGATATTCGCGATATGGTTAATCGCTATGCTGTTTTATCTGGGGAGACTTCTTATGAGTGATTTACTTTGGACAGCGGGTTTCGTTTTATCTGCGCTACTGATTATTTACCACCACGTTGGCTACCCCCTTGTTCTCAACTGGTTATCTGCTCATCGCAGAACAAGTAAAGTTTCCTCGAAACGAGGCGAAGGTAACTATAAAGCGTCAAAAAGCGACGGTACTTTACCCTCTATTACGGTGATCGTTCCCGCTTATAACGAAGAACAGTGGATAGCAGAGAAAATTCGCAACCTTGCTAGTTTAGATTATCCGAGAAATAAGCTTACCGTGGTAATTGCTTGTGACGGGTGCTCTGACAATACCGCTGATATTGCGCAAGACACCATTCAAGAAGCCATTTGTGCCGATACCTTGTTCATCATCCACGATCATCGAATCAACCGAGGTAAAGTGGCACTTCTCAACGCAGAAATGGAAAACGTCATTTCGGACATTACTGCTTTGAGTGACGTTTCCGCGCTGGTGTCGTGTGACTCTCTACTACTTGCTAGCCAGCACTACCAAAATGAAAACGTCGGCGTCGTTAATGCAACCTATCAAATCATGACAACCCAAAACGAAGGTGAAGCGGCATATTGGCATTATCAATCTCAAGTAAAATACAAAGAGTCGTTGATTGGATCGACCATCGGTTCTCATGGCGCGTTTTATACGTTTAGAACCAAACTGTTCACGCCTTTAGAGCCAGAAATTATCAATGATGACTTCATTTTGCCCATGCGCATTGTGCTTCAAGGTTATGACTCCGTCTATGAACCAAAAATGTTAGCCATCGAACTGGAAGAAAGCTCAGACAGTTCGGACTTCCAACGTCGCCTGCGTATTTCTGCCGGGAATATGCAGCAATTCTTAAAGCTAAAAAAGCTGCTGCTTCCCCGTTATCGTGGCACCGCATTTGCATTTCTATCGGGAAAGGTACTGCGTCTCGCGACGCCTTATCTGATGATCTTATGCTTGGTGAGCTCAATGCTGCTTGATCACTATCCAGCATTTCAGATTCTAATGTTTGGGCAGTTAACGGTATATCTCGTCGCGCTGATCACTTACTTTGTTCCGGTTTTCAATATATTCAAACCGTTCAAATTAATCAGTTACATGGTCGTAGGACATATCGCCAACTTTGCAGGTGGATTGCGTTACCTACTAGGAATGGAAAATGGGCGTTGGAAACGCATTAATCAATAAGGAAATCATCATGAAGACATCACGCTACGATTCAAACATTCACCTAGCTAAGCGAGCTTTCGATGTTCTCATTTCGCTATTGATCTTAATCGTGACTGCGCCAATCATGCCTTTGATTGCTTTGGCGATTGTCATCGATTCGCGTGGCCCTATTATTTATCGTCAACTTCGTGTTGGACGCTGCACACCAGAAAAAATGGATTTATTCGAAATCATGAAGTTTCGCACCATGTATGTCGACGCAGAACAACGATCCGGCGCAGTTTGGGCATCGGCAAATGATCCACGTATTACGCCCGTTGGCCGTTTTTTACGCAAGACACGATTGGATGAACTACCACAATTGTTCAACGTATTGAAAGGTGAGATGTCACTGATTGGCCCACGCCCTGAACGCCCTGCTTTCTATCAAAAACTGGAAGACGAAATCCCATTTTTTGTCGAACGAACATACGGTGTTTTACCAGGCATAACTGGATTGGCACAGGTAAATCAAGGTTACGATTCTTGCATCGAGGACGTTCGTCGCAAGGTAGGTTTTGACCACAGTTATGCTCTGAGCTTAAGTTCTTTCTATTCTTGGATTTCCATGGACATTACCATTATGAGCAAAACCTTAGTCGTCATGCTCGACGGTCGAGGTCAATGAGCCCACAAAGGTAGAAGCATTACTCTTGCCACTGGCGACGCATGTTTTCAATCGTCGCTGGTGGCACATTATGAACACTTGAGTACTCACCGCGACAGACCTGAACTTCCACTTCAATCCCCTTTTTTTCACAATACTTTACATAGCGTTTCATTTCCCAGCGACGCACAAACGTATTACTCACAATCACTGTCTTACCTTTACTCAGCCACTTGCGCGTTTGTTGAAAGCACCATTCATGCGCTTCTGCCAGCTTCGTACCGTCAAAAACATACTCGCCATTTTCATTCTCAAAATACATGTCAGCTTCAAAATGTTTTGCTTTGAGCTGTTTGGACAATTGCTTGGCCAGCGTTGTCTTGCCAGAGCCCGGTAAGCCACGAACAAGAAGGAGTTTTGCATTAGACATAATGGAAGGATTTTAGTGAAAAACCAGCAAACTTTACGCTATTTTTGAGGAAATGAAAGGGAAAGCAGCCACTAGGATCGTTCGTCGTCGTAACCTTGCTCTCATAAGCGTAAATAATTGAGCTCAAGCATTAATTTTTGTTCCCTCCGGTCGCATTTAAATCTAGAATGCGCGCGCATTTATTGAGCTCAAAAAATCACTAAGACTTAACGACTTACTTAGTATCAACCAAAAACCTTGAGCTTTTAAATAAAGTCACTCTCAACCAATACTCCATCCATTATTCGATGGCATTCCATAAGGGTTTAGTCTTTGAAAAGAAGTCTTCTTTCAATCCTTGTCGCTTCGCTGCTGTTTGGCTGCGGAGGCGATGAAAACAAACACTCAACAAGTACCACACCTCCAACGGTCGAACCAGATTTACCGCCTGATCAACCAGATATTGGCGTAACGACCTACCAAGGTAAGCTGTTCATTAACGGTAAAAAAATCACTGGCGACATTCAGTGTGATGGACAAGACATCAGTGAGTCAGGCTACTTCACCTACACTGCTTCAGAAGGCCAGTTTGATTGTCAATTTGGTGCTGTGACTTTAGGTGAGTTCAGCTACCAGATCCCTGAGCAAACTCGTATGGGTTCACAGCCAGCTGAATTAACGCAAGCCTATGACCTAAAAGACGTTCTCGGTCGACACGCAAACAACGCCACTAAGCTGTTAAACAAGGTCGACACGTGCCCTACTCAGGACGCACAAGTGTGTTTGGATGAAATCAACAGTTATGACATCCAAGACTTATACGAAAGTGACGATCAAGCTGCGATTGATGAGTTTCTCAATCCAAGTGTCGCAAACGAAGGTGAGCAGCCAAGCGCGCACGTTGACCCAGAGCTTCAACCAGAAATCACTCCGGGCGCAAGCAACAACTTAACGGGATCGTTTGTGTCTGCCAATGCAGAGGCGACTTACGAATACAAACCAAGTGCAGCCAACAAACCGTTGACCAAAAGCCGTTTGACCGACTCGCAAGGAAATGCGCTTGCTGGCGTCGAGTTCTTTAGCCAATCCGCACGCGGAATCACAGATGCCAACGGTGAATTTGAATACCTTTGGGGTGAGAACCTGATCTTTGGTATCGATACCTTTACTCTAGGCCAAGTGAAAGGCAATAAGGTCGATTACCAACTTGCAGATTTAAGCGACAACCCATTGGTGAAACAGAACCTTGATGCGTTCGTTCATCGCTATGGCGTGTCTTCTGGCAACAACATTGAAATCAGCGATACCGTTCGTCAGGTGTTTGCACAATACCCGAACGTTATTAACGAGCTGATCAATTTGAGCCTACCAAACGGCGCAAAAATTGAAGGCACGAACTTCACCACGCCAAATGAGTTCGAAGCGCAATTCAGCCAAGGTTTAACACAAATCATTGATGGGCAACTAAAGACGCCTCAATGGTCAGGCTTTGCTGCACCTATGCAGCGTACGGTTCGTGCTTCTGGTAGCAATTATGTCACGCAGTCTCTGCATCAGATTTATGCTGGGGTGGATAGCGTGCACGTCTTCCATGATAACCATGGTTGGGGTGGCTCTGGTTACACACGTGCGATGCGTAACTTCAACCTAACTAACGAAGCCTTCCCTGTTCTGTTGCCACGTAACGACAACAGCTACTGGCTCCCGTTTGGTGAAGAAGCGGCATGGACTCGTGGTTCAGGCAAAGATCAAAAAGCCTACATTGTGGATGCCACAACCATTGATAAGAACTCAACGGTCGTGATGCAGCGCCCAGAAGTGATTTCCAAACAAACCGCGACTTTTAATCTACCAACCATGACGGCAGGTATGATTGGCTCAGGTAAAGTGGTGTTCTTGGGTAACGCGATGTACACCTCTATCTTCTCTTGTCCAGAAAACTACTGGGCAGGCGCAGATCTGGGCATCGACAGCGAAGCGCAGCAATGTCGTTATAGCACGCCTCACAACCAAGAAGCGCAAGATGCGGATACTCGTACCGATCATGGCAGCATGCAAATCATGTTCAGCAACTTGATTGATTGGTTAATGCCGAATGCAACGCAAGAATCTCTCGCGATTGCAACCAACATCAACAAAGGTCACGCATTCCGTTGGGATCGCAAAGAAGGTCAAATCTACGATTTCTTTGTCAATCCAAGCTATAAATTGGGTGAAATGGACGTATTAAGCAGCGGCCAGTTTGATTCATTAGATCCAACCTCTACACCACTGCTTTTGCTTCAGTCTTACGAAATCAAAACCGATGGCTACGCGACAAAATCCGTCGTGTCTGACATCAACCAACCTAAGTTGGACGCCGATGACGTTACAGCGCTGATCGAATACGTAAACAACGGCGGTAGCATCATCTTCTTTGATGCTTTAGAAGAGAGTAACCCAGAACCGATTGCTCGTTTAGCGGATGCGGCAGGCGTTTCTGTTGGCGGTGCGAACGTTGCCAAGACATTCCAATCTCTGTGTACGGACAGCTATTGGTGTCACAGCACATCTGGCCCGAACGTACCTAACCTGCATACAGTCGCAGAGCACGATCTCGTGGTTTATGAACGTTATGCAGACACGACCAAGATTGAGATCAATGACAACGGTACGGTGACATGGCCGGGCAATATCGACATGCCTACCCTTGAGATACCGCTATACAAAGTCTCCATTGATGGACAAGAGCATCAACGTTATGCATTCCACATGGTGAAATCGGAACAAGAGAAACAAGCAGCAACCGCAGAACTTCAACGCGAGTTTCCTGGCGTTCCGGTTTGTAAAGACAATTACCAATACGAAGTAAACTGTATTGAAGTGCGCGAAGGTCATGGCATTCCTAGCCGTGGTAACCACCATCGCCCAGACTTTACTCGTTACGAAATGAGCCCTGAAGTCGTCGATAGCATGGTAAAAGCGGCGAACTTAGGTGCCAACATTGATCGCCTACTTTCTCACGAGCTTTACTACCGCAGTAAAGGGGAAATTGGTGAACGCTTGTCGCAAGCTGAGCTAACTTCAACCTACGATAACCTATCCGTTTGGCTGTGGAATGACGAGCAATACGAGTTCAATCCAAACGTACAAGATGAGCTTGGCTTCGAACGTGCGGTCGAAATGCTGAACTGCTACACGAGCAACGCGCATCAAGGCGGCAACGTTTGTGGTCAAGATACGCAAGAGCAACTTGCTAAATGGTCAATGATTACCGAATCAGGCGAGCTGAACCCGTCTTACCCTCTGAACTGGATGGAGAAGCCATTAACACGCATGATGCTTGGTCGCTCTTACTGGGATTTAGAGATCAGTGTCGATACGACTGGCTACCCGGGTCGCCCTGCTCAATCAGGCAGTGCAGCGAGCGTTGCGATTCATACCGACAACAAAACCGTGATTGGTACGGCAGGCAGCATGCAATCGACGGGCTTGTGGGCGCCGCAACTTGAAGAAGTTACCATCTCTGGTGGTGTAAAAGCGTCTATAAATGTTGCTTTGGCTGATGACCTGACGGGCCGTGCAAACCACGAACTGAGTTTGAAGCGCCCACCACGCGTACAAAAGACTTTCCAATATGACGGTTCGTCTTTGAGCTTCAAAGTACCTTACGGTGGTTTGATTTACATTCAACCGTTAGAAGTAGATTCTCGTGACGTTGTGACGTTTAACTTCACTGGTGTGCTTCGTGCGTCTTGGTGGAAAGACGGTGCTTGGCTAAACCCAATCAACACTAACGTGCCATTGGCAGAAATCGATTCAGGTCATTTCGTTTACACGACGCCAGTGAAAAACGTACTGGACACAGACGTACGTAAGTTTGCCGATGAACTGAACGCATTCGCGAATCATGCGAGTGATTTTTACGGACGTGATCAAGTCATGGCAGAAGGAAAACACCGTCGATTTACATACGATGCCCTGCTCGCCAACCGACATCGCTTCGTGAATGATGCGCAAATCTCGATTGGTGCGGCGCACTCAGGCTACCCTGTTCAAAGCAACAGCTATTGGCCAACATGGACTGTCGTGCCATCAAACCCAACCAATGACTGGTTACTATGGCATGAAGTCGGACACAACCTTGCTTCAGCGCCGTTTATGATGGCGGGATCTACTGAGGTTACCAACAACATTCTTGCCCTTTACATGCAAGAACAGCGTGAATCAAAGCCATACATGGACCGCATTGCGAGTGATCTATCCAAGTCACCTTTATGGCTCGATCGCTTTGAAGGGCATGCTTGGAGTGAAGCGGATGTCGGCATGCGCTTAGCGATGTTCGGCCAGTTAAAGCTTTGGGCAGAAGACCATTTCGACATCGATGATTGGTATGCGAATCAAGCAGAGAAGCCGAGCATCTTTGGTGAAGACCAAGGCTGGAACTTCTTCAAACTCGCACACCGTAAAGCACGTGGTGACAGTATTGGCGACCAAGGCATTAACTACTGTTCTGCGCAAAGCAGCCAGTTAAGCCAAGGCGATCTCATGATGGCATGTACCTCATACCTGACCGGATATGATCTGACAGATTACTTCCGTATGTGGAACCCATCAGAAACCAAAGCTAACCTGCCAAATGGCACTGTTGATTACTCTGATGGTTTAACGCCTGCAGGTTTCAACACGGTTGCGGCGATGGATTTACCGAAACCAGATAAGTCTCCTTCTGAGTATTTGTCTGTTAAGTAACCCGTAAGACGATAAAAGCCGACAGAATTCAATTCTGTCGGCTTTTTTGTATCACTCCCCTTGCTTTGGCGAAGTGTCGAAGAGGGAAGCTACAAGGCCATCAGCTCTCGCTTAGTTTGCTTATCCAACTTTTCTATCGCATATCGAAACGCCGTCCTCGGCATCTTGCTATGATGACGTTTCAAGTAGTCCACCACTCGCTCCGGTTCTTTTTGCGCCAGCACTTTGAGCATCCAGCCATAGCCTTTTTGCACTAAATAATGATCATCTTCGAGCAACAAATCCGCTATGTGAAAAGGCTCAGTCCCTTTATACAAGCCTTTATTGATCGGATAGATAAGCGTCACTGCGGCTGCACGCCTCACGGCAAAGTTATCACTCTTAACCCACTCCAATGTGCGAATAAACAGGCTGTTGTCTTGAGCAATAAGCGCACCGAGTGCATGGGTGCAAAAATCATCACAATCATTCCAATCGGTAATGTATTGATAAAGCCAAGATTCGAATCGCTCGTACGTGGCGGCGTCATAATGCTTTTTCACTCTGAACGCCCAATCAAAAGCAATCACGCTTAATGCCCAATCGCGCTCTGCCAGCAACGTTTCACACTGCTCAAAAACGAAGTCTGCTTGCTTAGTGTCTAAACTTCGAAAACCATCGGCAGAAATTGCTCTCACCAAGCCGGTGCACACTCGCTTCTCTGGGTACCCAATCTCACTTAACTTTTGAGTTAACGTTTCTACAATACTCATTGTTTTTCTTTCTGTTCTTCCATTTCGATACGTTTAGCGTGAATCACTTTATTGGTGAACTATTTTGCTTGCTGTCTGCGTAGCCACTCTTGTGCTGCATCACCCATGCTTGTTCCTTCTGCGTCGTTCATCCACTGCATAAAGCTGCGGTCAAACTTGAAACCGTCTCCACATTTGGACTTGAAGTAACGACGTACATTTTGAGTACTCTTATAGGAAGACGTAATTAACGTGTTGTCTTCAATATGGTTTTTATGCCAATCCACTTTGCTCATATGTCCCTTCTTCTAGGCTTGGTAGCGACGCCTTGCTCAAAGAAAGAGTGACATCTTCTATCAGCCACATCCACCTTGAGTCCTCGAATACTTCATTTTTGCCAATTCAGTCATATTTCCGTGGTTTATGTATTGTGCTGACGAGAATCCAAATTGGAACGGGACACGAATATTTACATATCTCGTTGTAATCAGTTTAAGAAAGAGTCGGTCTGCCATTAGGAACCTTCACTACTCAATAAAGGAATGAAAATGAAAGAAACGCTCCAACCAAAGCTTCAACGTCAATTGGGATTAGGGCTGTTAGCACTGCGCTTAAGTATCGCGTTGGTATTTATCATGTGGGCGCTAGATAAAGTGCTGGTACCAGAGCATGCAATGAAAGTGTTCTCTGGCTTTTATGGTTTAGATATATCGAGTGGATTTTCTGTCGCGTTAGGTATTGCCCAGTTGGTGTTCATCGGGATTTTTGTGGCTGGACTTTGGAAGAACCTGACTTATCTTGCGATTCTGGTATTACACGCAGGCTCGACTTTCTCTTCGTTTGCGAAGTACCTAGACCCGTTCAACAACCTATTATTCTTCGCGGCGTGGCCGATGCTTGCTGCGTGTTTCGTTCTCTACCTATTGCGAGATCATGACATCTATGTGTTGAGAAAACAGCCTCAAGCGGTTACGGCTTAACTCACCACCAGCGGCTGAGACACAATAAAAAAGGGAGGCTTCACACCTCCCTTTTGCTAACTGAATATCGGCACTTCTACCATCGAAGTATGATAAAACGCGTAACGCCCTTTACCCAATTGCTTCGCTCTGTACACCGCCATATCGGAACAGTGCAGCAGAATATCAATATCGCGCCCCACGCCCTCTGTGAGAACAACCCCAATTGACGCGGTTAAACTGATATCAATGCCTAAACGATCTGCCGTGCTTTGTAATTTAGCGAGGAACTTGTCTAGCTTTAGCTCTAATTCACGCTTAGTTCGAAACTCTTGCGTCAACACCACAAACTCATCACCACCAAATCGACCTATGATGTCGCGCTTGTGGCCAAAAGTCTCTCTCAACACCGCCACAAACAGAGCGATAACTTTATCGCCCGCTAAGTGACCGTATGTATCGTTGATGTACTTGAGGTTATCCATATCAAAGAAGATACAAGCTTTGGGCGTATTACTAAGAGACAACGACTTTTCTGCCCCTCGCAAGAAATACTCCCGCGTGAGCAAACCACTGCGTGAACAAAACACGCCATTGCGACTGGCTTGTAATACCAACTCAAAATGCTCTTTCAGCTCCATAGAACTGTCATTGAGAACCACTTGGCTCTCTTCTAAGAATCGGTCTAGAGGCTGCGTTAATCCAACGACTTGTTTACCCATCAATCGTGTTATCACAAGATAAATCGCGATGATAAGCAGGACGTTAACACCAAACATCGTTGTTCCTTCACCGAGTAAGCTGCTGAACTTGGCTTTTGAAAGTAAAATCCAAGGCGTGTCCTCGATCTTGCGGAACTCAATGTATGACAGATCAAATGGCGAAGAATAAGTGAAGAAACCACCGGAAGAAGAATTCGATAAAGCGTGTAAATTGGCTTCCCGATCAAAGAGTTTTTCATAACCATAATTGAACAGATTGACACCAACATATTGTGCATCTCTGGAATGACTAATGACATTCAGCTCATCATCCAATAAGACACTATAAATATCATCTTCGTTGTCCGTTTTTAACGCATGTTGAATCTCACTAAAGTGAATCGATGCTGAAATGGTCCCCTGCAAATCCCCTAACAAGTCAAACATTGGACGGCATAGGACATACACAATGTTGCCATTACTGATGTCTGTAAGTACATCGGTCATGACGGTCTTTTGGGTTCGGATTACTTGATGAAAATAGTCTCGATGTGCGATGGAATGGACTTTGTTATTGTGCGTGCTGACCATATTCCCAACGCCATCACTGAACCCGATCCCTGCCAATTCAAACGCTTCTTTATAGGACACAGCGCGAGAGGCTCGCTCTTTCAGCGACAATTCTGATTCGGTGAAATGCTCATCATTGCTCATAGCCCGCAACAAATCACGATACCCACCAACGATGGTTCCTAAGTTTACTTCAGCCGATTTCACGTGGTAGCGAGCAAGACTCTTTGCTTCATCGACTTGTTGGTAGGCCCAATAGGTAAAGTTGGTAAATAAAGCGATAAAGACAATTGGGACGGTGTAGCGGAGCGTTACGCTTTGAAGACTTCGAGATACATTCATGACTTAATTGTTGTTGTGACATTGTCGTATTTTAAAATACGTATTCTAATCGATGGATGACACGTCTTATTTGCGCCCTTTAGCTGTAATCAGAGTACAGATTACACAAAATGCAAGCGCTGACGTTTGGCATTCTCATTAGCAAGAAAGCAAACAAATTATACCTACCCCTGTATATCGAAACAGCAACTTTCTCCCGAGTTACGACAAAACATTTTCCATGTACAACAAATGGTTTTTATCGATACGTTTCATTACTTTAAATAAACGATATAAATCTAATAGGAAGGGAGTTATTGATATTTTTGAAACCATATCCTCTTAACAAACTGCACCTTTGTCGCAAGAGTCACACTTTTTGGATTGTATAAGTATGAATTTTTCTACACCATTTCTAACAAATGAGATACATAAACTACACTTTTCATATCAATCTCTTGGATATGGACGTGCACTGTGGCTGGATCGCTTTCATGGAATAACCTCTCCGTAAAACACAAGCTGTTTTGCTTAGTTTTCTTACCCATCGTTTTGTTGCTCTTTCTGGCGGGGCAGCAAGTCGTTAGGTTGTCGACTCAGGCTCAAGATCTTGAAAGAGCACATTTGTTCTCTGACTACATGGATCAGGTTTCGTATCTTTACAACCTGCCTAGCAATCCAGACGTAACCGATAAAGCGGTGATGATCAAAGGTACAACTGAGAAACTCAATGCCACCGCCACTCTCATTTTTGCCGATAAAGGCGTTGAAATGGCGGACTTGTTGTCAAGCCTAGAAGAAGCAAGTTTGTCTCTCGCGACCAGTACAGACATGGATGAGCGTCTAGACTTAGCTGAATGGCGCGCCGACACTTACAAACAGATTCTTTTGGCTTTAGAAAAAGTCCCTTTTAACAATGCCACGGTTGAAATCCAAAACCATCTGTCTGCTTTAATGCAAATTGAGTGGCTAATGTTCTGGTCGAAAGAAGAAAACCGTTTAAGCCAGTACCTAATTTATTCCGTTGAACAAAACCACTACTACGACACAGACATCGGTAGCGAGATTGAATCCTTAGTCAAAAATCAACAACTGTTCTTAGAGCGCTTTGTAACCCTTAATGCTAATCAACAACAAGTCGAGTTGTTAATCGAAACCTTCACAAATGAAGTATTCGTTCTTAGCCAAGAATTCCGTGCTTATCTGTTCAGTGAACAAGAGTTGAGTACCCTACCTCCCCAAGAAGTCGCGACGGGTTTGACCGCTCTAAACGGCCGTCTCGAACTGCTACAAAATGTCGATAATAAAATGACTGACCAACTTAATGCTGACGTTGATCATGCCATCTCCATTGCCAACCAACAGCGACTCATGTTCATCGGCGTGATGTCGTTAATCACCATTTTGGTCATCAGCCTCGCAATACGTTTAGTACGTAAAGTGACAGGCAACCTAAACCTTGCTCTCGAGTTTTTACGCCGCGACAGCTACAGCGAAGAGTCGCCGCTCGTAGAATTAGTCAAAGGCAAAGACGAGTTGAGTAAGTTCGCTCAGGAAGTAGAGCGCCTGAGTTACGAACGCGAACAAGCGAAAGGGAAATTAACCCAAGCAAAAGAGGATGCGGAGCGTGCGAAAGACGACGCGATTAAAGCCAGCAAAGCAAAAAGCAGCTTCCTTGCTAACATGTCACATGAAATTCGCACACCACTTAATGGGGTAATTGGTATATCTGAAGTGCTTTCCGATACCTCATTAACAGCCACACAGCGTGATTACGTCGATACTATCGAAACCTCGTCTCAGTTACTACTTAGTCTGATTAACGACATTTTGGATTTCTCCAAGATTGAATCGGGCATGTTGCTGATCAGTCCACATTCAACCTGTGTGCGTGAATCTATCTACGACATAGCTTCTATTGTTTCTCCAAAAGCCAAAGAAAAAGGCATCGACCTTAAGGTAAACATTAGCCGTAATACTCCATTCCGCTTGATGATTGATGATCACCGTTTACGCCAAGTGATCATGAACTTTATGTCTAATGCGGTGAAGTTTACCGAAAGTGGCACTGTATGCCTGTCGGTATCAACCCATTCCGTGTCGGGTTCTTACGCGGTAATGGAGTTTTCAGTGCAAGATTCCGGCATCGGTATTGATGAACAACAGCAGAAAAAGATATTCGAACCCTTCGCACAAGAAGACGACTCTACAACGCGCCAATTTGGAGGCACTGGGCTTGGCTTAGCGATCAGCACGCAACTGGTAGAGCTGATGGGTGGAAAGATCCAATTGGAATCTGAGAAAGGCCAAGGGAGCCGCTTCTTCTTCCAACTGACTTCTTCCGTAGTCCAACTAGATTTTGACTCAAAGCATACCGCTCATAACAGTCAGGTTTGGCTGGTTTGTGACGACCCGAATATGGAAAGTACCCTACGTGATGAGCTTAATTTCTATCGCATCGCGATGCATCAATCCGTAACGTCATTAGATGAGCTACCGACATGGATCAATGACAAAGAACAGGTGGTTGTGATCTATGCCGAGACTCGTCCTAATGCAGCCAAAGCCAATGAAGACATCTTCCACAGACTGGAAACACAGAATGTTCGTCTGTGTTTAGTGAAGCATTTACACAGCGGTCAATTTGACTTCGGTCAGAGCGTGAGTGCCATAATCACTCAACCACTGCTTGGTCAACGTTTAGTGAAAGCACTTGAAAGCTGCGAAGCAAAATTCACCCAAAAAGCACAACTAGCTGTAACCAGTGTCGCGAATACCAGAGCTAAAATATTGGTGGTTGATGACAATACAGTAAACCAAAAAATTGCTGGATTGCACGTGACCAAAGCGGGCTTCCCTTTCGATTTAGCTGCAAATGGTGCCGAAGCCGTTGAAATGTTCAAAAAGAGCCAATACGCATTGATCTTAATGGACTGCATGATGCCTGTCATGGATGGCTTTGAAGCGACAGAGAAAATTCGTCAGATCGAGCAAGATGAAAACCGCAACTACCGCATCCCTATTATCGCCTTAACCGCGAGTGTGGTGGATGACGATATTCAGAAGTGTTTTGATGTTGGTATGGACGACTACGTCCCGAAACCGTTCAAAGCGAATGTGTTGAAAGAGAAACTGGCAAAAGCTGCTAACGTACCAGTTGTCGACGCTACGATTAACAACATCAGTCCAGCCCCAGTTAGTCATGTGGATAACCATCAAGCAGCGGCTCTAAAAGAAGAGCCTTCAATCACGATCCTACCGAGTCGCTCTGAGCGTATTCTGTTAGTTGAAGATAATACCGTAAACCAAAAAGTAGCGTCATTATTGTTAAGTAAAGCTGGTTATGAGTTTGAGATTGCAGAAAATGGTCAAATTGCCGTGGATATGTTCCAACAAGATAATGGCTTTGACATCATTTTAATGGACTGCCTGATGCCGGTGATGGATGGCTTCCAAGCGACCAAAGAAATCCGAGCATATGAAAGAAACTCCGGTCTACCGAAAACACCGATCATTGCATTAACCGCCAGTGTTGTGGATGACGATATTCAACGTTGCTATGACTCAGGTATGGATGCCTATGTACCGAAACCGGTGCGGAAAGAGAAACTTCTTCATCAAATTGAAAGCGTGATTTAACGAAAAGGTTGATGGATATGCATACCGATTTCTTTATTTCCAAAAACAGCATGGCGAGAGGATTGACGACTGCGCTGATTGCCTTCGCGTTGCTCATGTCGTTCGATAGCGAGGCTCTAGCCGCGGATCAATACGCCATATTCTCTCTCGACTCAGAGTTTAGTGAATTAAATATTACCAAAGCGAGAAAACTCTACCGTGGAAAAACCAAACGCTTACAAGGGAAACGAATTGAACTGTCAGACTGGCCAGACACATCGTCAGAGCGATCTGAGTTTTATCGCTATTTACTTAACAAGAACGTCGCACAGATGAATGCGCATTGGGCGAGTTTGTCTTTTTCTGGCAAAGCACGTCCGCCTAAAGTCATTGATAGTTCAGATATGAACGCTCTGTTGGAATGGATGAAAGAGAAACCTAATCGCATAGGTTACGCACCGGTGAGTAGTCTGCCTTCTAATGCACAAATCCTCTACGTAGTCAGTTCGGAGAAATAATATGAAGAAATCACTCATCGCAATTGCACTAAGTGGTCTGGCTTTTCCGAGCTTCGCAACCATAGAAATTACCGATAATTTATCACTCAGCGGATTTGGTTCAACCTCGTGGGCGACATCCGATAACGAGACACCACTGCTGGTCAATCGCTTTATCGATAACGAAAACTGTTACGACTGTGATACAACGTTTGGTGTGCAACTCGACTTCTTTTACGATGCTTTCAAAGCTTCTGCACAAGTGGTGAAACGTCCACAAGATCATTGGAGTGAGCCGCAATTAGAATGGGCATACTTGGCGTACACCTATGGAAACGTTGAGTTTCGAGGTGGCCGCTTAAGAATGCCGGTCTTTCTCGCTTCGGAGTACTACTACGTGGGACATGCCTTTACCCCTGCTCGCCCACCAAATGAGGTTTATGACAGCATATTAGGCATCACCGCTTACAATGGTTTGTCGGTGCTTTGGAATTACGACTTGAATGACAGCATAACGTTAACCACGACACCTTTCATCGGTTTCCATGATGAAAGCACGGTCGACTTTAACGCCAATACCGAATTGACGTTCAAGACCAATGAAATGTACGGCGTTAACTTCATTCTGAGTGGTGATTACTACCGTTGGAACTTTACCTATTTAGACTCCAACTACGACCAAGAGACAAGACTTACCAACCTCACTACGAATATCCCAGGGGTTGGTGTAGTGCAAGTGCCAGATCAAACCCTGAACGCTAAAGACCAAAGCATCAAGCTGTTTTCTCTTGGGGCAGAATACGAGTTTGATGCGCTAACGTTAACCATTGAGGGCCAAACCAACGACATCGCTTCTGCCTGGTACGTTCAAGGGACATATAATCTCAACAGATTCACACCATACGTGACTTACGGCCAACAGTTTGATGACCACGAACATCGTGTCGGTGACAGTTACCTGTTCGGTGTGAGATACGATGTTCATTACAACATTTCACTCAATGCAGAGTGGCAACACTTCAACGCTTATCGCAATGCCTCTGGTGCGTTTGTTAACACACCACCGGAAGATGAAGCCAATCTTTACACCATCATGGTTAACTTCGTCTTCTAACCTTAGTCAGTTAACTCCAAGGCAGGTCGAACGTTCTCGACCTGCTCTGCTTTGAAGTCTCTTGATTTATTCACTCAACACATCACTTGTTTCGGTTTATCATCACCACGGAGAGGATCGTCAAAGTCATCCCTACGGCATGAAACCAAGTAAAAGACTCACCCAGTATCAGAATCGCGCAAAGCGCAGTCATTGCAGGGCCAACATTGCTCACCAAACTTAAATGCGCCGGATTTAACCTCGCCATCGCGACCGCAATCAAATAAGACGGAATCACAGTACAAAACAATCCAAGTAATACACCAATGATGATAAGTTCATGACTCAATGTTTGTAGATCTAAGTCGCTGAAAACCAGATGAACTAGAATCGCTACACCCGCACTGCCCATCCCGATGCTAGTAAAGATTGTACTACCAAGCTTGGCGATACTCCCTTTACTCATCACTAAGTAAACTGCAAAGACAAAAGCAGACAATACTGCTAATCCACCACCTAACCATATCTGATCCCCATATTGAGAAAGGTCGTGGGCAACAATCAATCCAACGCCTACATAACCAACCAAAGCCGCGATGATGATATTACGATTAGGTACTTGAGCTTGCGTTAGCCACATGATCAACAAAACAAACGTTGGAAATAGGAAAAGCAGCAAGCGCTCCAATTGAGCGGAAATATAGTTAAGTGCAGTAATGTCTAAATAGCTAGCTAAGTAATAGCCCAACACACCAATTGCCGCAGCTTTTAATCCGTGGCTTTTCACTTGTGTCCGATGTTCAGATTTACGCAGCATCCAAAACAAAATACAAAGATACACGGGTAATGAACTCATTGCTCGCAGCGTCATGATGCTAACGGCATCACCACCATGCTGATAGGCCATTTTGACGAAAATTGGCTTGATAGAAAAAAGTAATGTTCCCGCGAGTGCAAACAATACGCCTAATGTGACCGAATTGATCGGTTGTTTGAATGGCTTAGTTGGCTTGTTTTCTGAATGTGGATTGGATTCGGATGCCATATTCATTGTCTCTCCTTGATAACACATTTTCTGTTCATACAAGGCTACGAGATAGAATACGATTCTGGCTGCATCTACTCGCAGCCAGGCACAACTCAACCTACCGACTGCTTGGCATTAGAAGGAGGAGCCACCAGAGGTTGGTTGTGCGGATGATCATTTTACTTTCCTATTCGGGTAGAAGGTTCAGACTAACCATTGAACATATTTTGTTCAAGCTTACGATCTCTAAAAAAGTACTCTTTATCGTGTTGTCCGACCTCTCTGAGCACACGACACGGGTTACCAACGGCCACCACATTGGCAGGAATATCCTTAGTTACGATACTGCCCGCGCCAATCACCGAGTTTTCTCCGATCGTCACACCCGGTAATACCACCGAGTTCGCACCAATCCATACGTTATCTCCAATTCGAACCGGCATATTGAACTGCGCGACGTCTCGTCTCAAATCGGGATCGATTGGGTGCCCTGCCGTTGCAATGGTTACATTAGGTCCAATCATCACGCTATTCCCAATGTAGATGTAGGTATCGTCGACTAAAGTCAGATTGAAGTTCGCGTAAACATTGTCACCAAGGTAAGTGTGACAGCCCCAGTTCGCTCTTAAAGGCGGTTCGATGTAACAATTCTCACCTACAGACGCGAGCAGACGCCCGAGTATCTCGCCCCGCTTTTCTGATTCCGAAGGACGTGTGTGGTTGTAATCGTATAAGGTCTCAAGACATTCGGTTTGCATTGCCGCCAGCTCTTCATCATTACAGAAGTAGACTTTTTGACTGTGCAACATGGTTTTCTTATCCATTATTATTCCTGTTGAGGGGGATGTTCTTGGTTGAAATTTAGCAGAGTGAGGATAAGAAAGGCTTGCCAAAAGTCATGAAATTCATGCGTCATCCAAGAAAGAAAGTAAGAAATTATTAGCGAAGGAACATGGGCGAAGATAAAGGGATTCGAGCCACAATTGGAAATGCGAACAAAAATCAAAAATGCCGCAAAGTTCGAATCTTGCGGCATCTTTCTAAACTGGCTTGTTTGTTTTCTTGCGATTTTCCAAGCGCGCTTTAAATTTCTTATTTCGGCGCTTTAAGGCTCGGAAGAATTTCGACTCTTCGTGATACCAACCAATAACGCTAATGGGGAACCCCACCAGCATCATGATGAAAACATCGGCAGGAAACTGATCGGTAATATCCCTTACCGTTTGCAGCTCACCAAAGATAAACAAGCCAATAACCTTGCCAACCAACAACGCACAGCAAATCATCAAGAAAGACTTCATTATGTAGTGCCATTTGCCTTTCTTGCGCTCTTCTCGCCAATACACGTATTTGTGCTCGCGATTGTACATTTCCCCCTCCGTTTAAGTGACATTGTCACCATCAGTCTGCGAAATGGAATGGTGGTGCGAGACGGCAAGCTCGCACTACTTTAATCATAGTGCGATTGGAGGGCGCTGCTTGTCAGACCAATAAGAAATGACGGGGATTTTACTGAGCGGTCCACATTTGTTTGTAAGAGCGCAATTCTCGGTTGGACTCATCCAAACCAAACATGCCTGCTAGTGCTTGCAGTTTTTGTTTGTAGCGTCCTAGTGCGCTTTCATCATCAGTCATGATCGCGAATTCTGCGAAATAACCGATGCCTTCAAGGTGGTCAAGTGTGATATGGAATTCACCGACAAAGTAGATACTGCGAGTCTTCTTAGTATGGAGGATGACCTCGTAACCCATGTTCTCCAACATGCTTTTTGCTGCATGAGACTTGGTGATGTCTGTCGCTTCGCAACGATCTTCTTCCGGCCCTTTAACAATCCAAAGCTTAATGCCAGATGGTTCAATTTCACGAATCACCAAGCTTTTGTTTTCGTTGGTTAGCTTGCGATCAGGTGTATCGTAAAACCAATCTGATTCTTGGTTGTCTTCGAACATCACCTCGTGTTGTAAGCTGCTTAGCGCGGTTAAAAACGCTCGCTTGTCTTTCACTCGGTATTTCAATTCAACTTCAAACTGGCCCTGAAAATGATCTTGTGCACTCACGCGACTACCTCTCTACAACTTTTAGCTTGGACTTTTTATTCTGTTCTTCACAAGGTGAAAGGACTTTTAAAATTAGCGAAAGAGTAGCATGAGTTCCGCGACTGGCCTGAAACACAAGATAACTTTGTGCAAAACGTGGCACAAAACTTAAAACGCGAGAGAAAGCATACAAACACAGCTTGCAATGCCAGCGATGACGACCAGAGTCCTACCGATGGCGATATCCGCAATGTACATGACGGGATGAGCCATTCGGGTAAAAGCAAACACAATCGCAGGCATGGAGAGATCAGACCATGGAACACCACTCAAACTCACGGCAAGAATGGTTGCGCTATAAAATGCCAACGCTTCCCCATTTAATTAATGCTTACGAAACACCCAAATTGGCCCGATTAAAAGGAACTGAACGTCTTCAAAAAACGATGGTTTCTTCCCTTCGATTTTGTGCCCGATAAACTGGAAAATCCAAAGCACACCAAACAGTAACATCGAAATCTGTAAAACTGGCCAACCGAGTATGTCCATCGACCAGATTAGCCCAATACACGCAACGGTGTAGCCAATCATCATCATGAATACGCTGAGAGACAACCGGAAGTAGAAGATCCAAGCGGGTAAAGCAACGACCCACACCCAATTGAGATTGAATCCAAACAAAGGAATTTGCGGAATAGACCAAATCAACCCAACTACGGATAAAAAGATACCCGGCACCGCCACTTTATGAATCTTTTGATTGATTGGGTTTTGATGGCTTTCACCGTAGGCTTCTAACCATTCAGAGAGTTCACGCATAACTTCACCTTTAACATCGATATAACATTTGTATAGTTGGTACGAGTTAAAGGTGCGAGTTTTTGTCCGAAGATATTGATAATAAACAAAGTATCTGTGATCAAGCACAAACTATGTTACTGATATCCCAATGAAATACGCTGCACTTTCGTTAGTTTAGCAACCACTAGGTCATAGGTTCTCGATTACTCATACTGCGGCAAGAGAAGCTTTAACGCCTGATTAACCTGCCCTTTTTCTGCACTGCTCAAAGACCCCATCAGCTCATGTTGCGCTTGAAGGTGCTGCTCTATCAGTGAGTCAATTAACTCGAAACCTTTTTCTGTGAGTTCGACAGTGACGCTGCGGCGGTCTTCTTTACTGTGCTCACGAGCGATCAGACCTTTCTTCTCTAGCTTATCAAGCCTATTTGTCATGGCACCGGACGTCAGCATCATGGATGAAATCAGCTCCGATGGCGTTAAACGATATGGCTGACCACTGCGTCGCAGCGTTGCTAAGACATCAAACTCGCCCATTTTGAGGTCGTAACGTTTGTGCAGATCGGCGACGTGGTTCTCCATGTGCTTTGCGATTCTCATCAAACGCCCCATGATCGCCATCGGTTCGGTGTCGAGCTCCGGCTTTTCCTTAGCCCACTGGCTTACCACTCTGTCAATTGCGTCCATTATCCTTTCATCTCCAAAGACATTTTGTTTTACGAATTTATTTTAACATAAAGATACTTTACAAAAAGCCATCACGAGCGTACCTTTACAATAAATTATCTCAACGTAAAGATATTTAACATGAACATTTTACTCGCGATGATTCCGGCGTTCTTTTGGGGCACCACCTACGCCGTGACACAATTTACTTTGCCGGACTGGCCGCCAGTGTTGCTTGGCGCGCTGCGCGCTTTGCCAGCTGGCCTTTTGTTGCTTGCTATCAAACCATCATTACCAAAGAAACAAGATTGGAAGATCTTACTGGTACTCGGCACAATCAATATCGCCCTCTTCTTCGGACTCATCTTTGTTATGGCGTTGACCTTGCCTTCTGCAATTTCCGGAGTGGGTATGATTTCTGTCCCTGTGTTCGCGATGCTGTTTGGCTGGGTTGTGTACAAGCGACAACCAAGTTTGATTCAAGGGATAAGCGGCGCAGCTCTGATCGCACTGGCGTGGTTCCTGTTTGATCCTAGTTCGATCACACTCAACCCAATTGGCTTAATCGCTATGCTATCTGCAATCATGTGTATCGTTATCGGCAGCAGCGTCACTAAGTCTCTAGGGACAAGAATGCACTGGTGGACGGTTCTAACGTGGCAGCTCATCCTAGGCGGCATCATTCTTTCTATCGCCGCAGCCATCTTCGCAAGCTTTGATCCAGAGCCATATGTGAGTGCCCTACAAAACGCATCATTAAGAAACGTTGGTGGTTTACTGTGGGTTATCGTACTTAACACTGCGCTTGGTTACGGCATGTACGTGTGGCTATTGCAACGCATGTCGGTCGTGGACTTTACCTTCGGTGGTATCGCAAACCCAGTAGCTGGCATTGTTTCTGGCTTAGTATTGATGGGCGAAAGCTTCACCCCCGTACAATACAGCTTGATGCTTGGCATGATCCTGATGTCGCTGGTTCCGCAACTGCTGATGTCGTTCAAACAAAAACGCAATATCAATCACGCAAAACCTTGCGAGTCATAACACTCTACAACGGAAAAACAAAAAGCCCGAGTTTATGCTCGCAATGTAGATCAGATAAGG